>CANKEA010000101.1 GCA_947480815.1 Caulobacterales bacterium
CTGAAGGCTCCGGTTCGCTGACCATTTCGAACAGCAGTCCGCCGGTGACGGGCGTCGCTTCTAACAACCGCACCGTTACTGCCCGGCCTAAGGGCCAGCGCACCCCGCTGCGCTCCCCTACAAGGGCGTGGGTACGCTCGTCGTGGATATAGTACTCCCCGCCGAGCGAAGAGACTGGAACCAGCCCGTCCGCGCCCGTGTCAACCAATCGCACGAACAGGCCAAACCGCGTCACGCCGGTGATCCTGCCCTCGAACTCCGCCCCCACCCGGTCGGCGAGGAAGGCGGCGACATAGCGGTCGGTGGCCGAGCGCTCCGCCGCCATGGCCCGGCGTTCGGCGGCGGTGACCAGTTCGGCGGTGATCTTCAGCTTCGCGATGTCATCTTTGGAAAGCCCATCGTCGCCCAGGCCAAGGGCCGCGATCAGCCCGCGATGCACGATCAGGTCGGCATAGCGTCGGATCGGCGAGGTGAAGTGAGCATAGCGCGCCAGGTTGAGCCCAAAGTGCCCGATGTTGTCGGTGTCATAGTGCGCCTGCATCTGAGTGCGCAGCACGACCTCGTTGACGATCTCTGCGTGCGGTCCATCGCGGGTCTCGGCCAACAGCGAATTGAATCGCTCCGTGCGCGGTGCCTCGCCCTTGCTCCAGGCAATCGCGAGCGTGGACAGGAAATCCACCAGGCTCTGCACCTTCAGGGTGCTGGGCGTGTCATGGACGCGATAGAGTAGGGGACTCTTCTTGGCCTCCAGAGTCTCGGCGGCACAGACATTGGCCTGCACCATGATCTCCTCAATCAGCTTGTGCGCCTCCAGCGATACCCGTTGGGCGATGGAGCTGACCTTGCCGTTGGCATCGATCACAATGCGCCGCTCAGTGCTCTCGATGGCTAGGGGCGAACGCGCCTCGCGGCCTATTTTCATGGTCGCATAGGCGGCCCATAGTGGCTTAAGCACGGCCTCCATGATCGGGGCCGCCTTCTCGCCGGGATTACCGTCGTGTGCGGCTTGGGCTTCCTCGTAGCTCAGCTTGGCTGCTGACCGCATCATCCCGCGCACGAACCGATGTGCCACCTTCCGACCTCGGGCATCGAACACCATTCGCACGGCCAAACAGGCGCGGTTTTCGCCTTCGCGCAGCGAGCAAAGGCCGTTGCTTAGGGTCTCAGGCAGCATCGGCTCTACCCGGTCGGGGAAATAGACGCTGTTGCCCTTCTCGCGGGCTTCCCGATCAAGCGCCGATCCCGAGCGCACATAGGATGCCACATCGGCGATGGCGGCCCAGACGATCCAGCCGCCTGGATGGCTCTCATCGGGCTCGGCATAGACAGCGTCGTCATGATCGCGCGCGTCGCTGGGATCGATCGTAATCAGCGGGATATGTCGCAGGTCTTCCCGGCCTCTGAGCTCGGGTGGTTTGGCTGTGGCCGCTTCCGCTTCTGCGGCGGCAGTAAAACCGGTCGGTATCCCGTGTGCATGGATCGCGATCAGGCTGGCGGCCCTGGGATCGTCTTCGTGCCCCAGCACCTCCAACAGCTTGCCACGCTTTGGGCCGTAGCGTTCAGACCGGATGATGGCCGCGACCGCCAGGTCTCCATCCTTTAGGTTGCGTGCCTCCTCACTGCTGAGGATCACGCTCTCTTTCACCTTGCGATCGACCGGCTCTAGCCGCACATCCCGCGCGGTCCGGCGCACCACGCCGAGCAGCTTTTCTGGGCCTTGGCCGCCCAGCCGCTTGATCAGCTTGGCTTCGACCGTACCGTCCTCGCACTTGTCGAACCGCACCAGCAGCCGGTCGCCGATGCCGGGCGCTGTCACGCCAGCCTCATGCTTGCCGGGTGCGAGCCGAACCGGCGGTGTGGCCTCGCCGGCACTACTGAGGCGTATATAGAGTTCGCCGTCGATATCGCGGCTCACCACATCAGCCACGCCGGTCGGGGGCAGGGACCCTGGCGTAGCGATACCCTTGCGCCCCCGCTTTGCCAGGGTGCCTTCGCCGGTCAGGCCCCGCAGCATTTGGCGCAGAGCACGCCGCTCGCCGCCCTTCACGCCAAAGGCGCGGGCGATCTGAGCGAGATCGGTCTCGCCGGCCTCCTCGATGAATCGGGCCAAAACCACTCTGTCGGGCAGTCCAGGCGTATGGCGATGAATCGGCGGCGGTTTACGCATAGGCCAAGCCTTACAACCGCGGCGGGCCATGACGAAGCAATTCAGGCGTGTGAAGTGCCCACTGGCGTCGTGGTCCTGGGCTTGGCCGACGCTTTAGCGCCGGCCGAGTGGTCTTCTTGGGCCTCAGGAGCCTTTGAACATCAGTTTCTTGGCCTTGACCTTGACCCTCAACACGCGGGTCGACGAGGCGATGTAGAGATAGCCGTCTGCGCCGATTTCGCAGTTGGAAATACCTTGGTCAGAGCCGATGAAGCCGATGCGCTCGCCCTTGGGGGTGAAAACGGTCACGCCTTCCCGCGTCGCCGCCCACATGTTTCCGGCAGCGTCGATCTTGAGGCTGTCGCCACCCGCCACCACTTCGCGGCCGAAGAACTGGCGGCGGTTGCTGGCGTTACCCTGCTTGTCCAGGTCCCACATCACCCAGCCCGTCGTTGCGTCCGAGGAATATAGCTTGGTGCCATCCGGAGATACGCCGATTCCGTTGGGCAGGGTCATGGTGTCAATCAGATGCAGGCTGTTGTCGGGGGCCAGGCGGTAGATGCCCATGTAGTCGATATCACGGTCAGGACCGGCATTGCGGTTGACCAGGCCATAGGGCGGATCGGTGAAATACACCGAGCCATCGGGGCCGAGCACGCAGTCGTTGGGCGTGTTCAGGCGCTTGCCCATGTAATGGTCGACCAGCACGGTCTTCTTTTTGGTGGCCAGGTCGATGCGGAAGATGGCACGGCCGCCCGAGCCGGCGACGATCAGCCCGCCACGCCCCAGGATCAGGCCGTTGGTACCAGGCTCGCGGATCGCTGGGTTCCAAGCCATGCCGCCCACGTCATAACCGGACGGCGAGAGCCAGACCGAGCGGCCCTCTTTGGGTGACCATTTCACGATATTGTTCACCTGGGTATCGGAGACCAGCAGATAGCCATTGGCGTCTCCGACCCAAACCGGTCCTTCGGCATGGAGGAAGCCGTCACAGACCTTCTCAACCTTGGCGTCGGCGTCGATCAGGGCGTCGAGACGCGGATCGAGTCGGGTAACTTTTCCTGCTTCTAGGTAAGGTGCCTTGAGATCCGACGGGGTCGCCCCGAACTGCGGGCCTGTCATCGGAGCCGGCGGTGTTGCCGGTGCCGGTGGGGTAGGGGTCTGGGCCAGGGTCGTGCCTGCGAAGGCCGCGGCGCTTGCGGCTGCGGCTAGGGTGCCGATCGCCTGACGGCGAGAAAGAGCGGTCTCGCGAATCGTCGCGGCGGTTTTTTCTTGCATAGTTGCCTCCCTAAGTTTTCGCGGCTCCCTCAATGGAAGGGCAGCGTTTTGACAACGAGGCTTTCGGCCGCCTGTCGTGGCCCAAAGCGCTAAAAGAACGCGGTGCTAGAGTTTCCGTCCCGCGATCCAGACCGAGTCGATCTGTCGGGTGTTGCGGATATCCACTAGCGGATTGGCATTCAGGACAAGAAGGTCTGCAGCCTTGCCGGGAGCGATTGTTCCTAGTGAGTCCAGCTTCATGATCCGCGCTGCATCGCCCGTCGCCGCCTTGATGACCTGCATCGGCGTCATGCCGGCCTGCACCATCATCTCCATCTCGACATGTTCGAAATAGCCCGGCCAGCGGCCGAGGTCGCCAGGCGAGGCGGTATCAGTGCCCATGCCAATCAGAACGCCGGCGTCGGACAAGAGCTTGAGGTTGCGGTTCGCCTGTTTCAGCGCAACCTTGATGGTCTTCGCCTCCGCGCTATCGCGCGTTTCTATCTGCAACTTGGGATCGGATAGGATGTCCACCTCGCGCTGGTAGCGAGAGATTCCCTTGCGGAAAAACGGCTCATCAAAGAAGGCTGGGCGCGTCTCATAGATGAAAACCGAAAGGTCGCGGGTCAGGGTCGGGACATAGGCGACGTTGTTGCGTTTCATCATATCGATCAGGGCTTTGTCGACATCCTGATCCCGCACGCTGTGCACCACGGCATTGGTGCCCTTCTCGATCGCGAGCTTTGCATCCTTCAAATAGAAGACGTGCACTGTGGTGATCAGGTTGCGCTTCTTGGCCTCGTCAACCAGGGCACCGTAGATCTCCGGCGTCATATCCGCTGGCCGGCCGTTGATATGATATTTGATCAGATCGGCCTTCGCGTCGGCAAGGCGATCCACGCTGGCGCGCGCCTCTTCTGGCGTCTTGCCGATTGCATTCATACCCGCTGTGATCAGTCGAGTGCGGTCCGGGGTTCCGCGTCGCTGTTCGTCGCGGATGCGGAAGCCTTCCGCCTCGTCCGCGAGTGTGGCGGATCCTAGGCTGACGACCGTCGTGACGCCGTAGTCCGAATAAAGCTTCAGCGTTTCCAGCATATAGTCACGCGCCGGGCGCTTGATGACGGCTTCTACCGTTACGTGGCTGTGGTCGCTGATCAGGCCGGGCAGGATTGTCTTGCTCGCCATATTCACGCGGGTCGCGCCGGAGGGGATGGTTACCGATGCGGCGGGTCCAACGGCGGCGATGCGACCTTGGGCGATTATGATCGTGGCGTTCTCAATCGGCGCATCTCCGGCACCATTGATCACTCGCGCCCCGACCAGGGCGACCGTGCTGTTGGTCGGTGCCTGCGCACTGGCGGGCGCTAAGGCACCCCACAAAGCAATAGTGAGCACGCCTGCATAGGTCAGGCCTCGCCTAATAATCCCGCCAACCATCGCAACCTCCCAATGTCGCCTTTAAGGCTGTTTTGGCCCGCATTCTCCGGCGAGCAGTACTCGTAGTGTAGGTCTTGGCATACACGTCTTTGTGATTAGAAGGAACATGATAGGATTGGGGTTGAGTTCACAATCAAATTAAAAACGGGGGGAAACTTATGCGCTACAATGTACTGGGTGCCGCTATTGTCCTTTTAGGCGCGACGGCGGCGATTGCACCTGCAGGCGCACAGCCGGCGATGACTGCGGAATCGGTCATCGCATCGCTCGCCCGCAACCTTGGTGCCGACAAGCTGCGTTGCGTGACCTATACCGGCAACGTGGGCTACGTCGGCATGGTCGGTCAGGCGCAGGACATCCGTTCTGATTGGCCGCGTGTGGAAATCTCCAATTACCGTCGGACCATCAACTTCGACGCCAAGTCCTCATCCGAGGATATGACGACCCGTCAGGGCAAGTATCCCACCGTCGGTGGCGGCGGCATCCCGCTACAAGGCGAACAGCGCCAGCAGAATTTCGTTGTCGATAAATCCGCGTGGAATCTTCAGGGCGGGGCCGCCAATCCCCAACCCGCCATGGCTGATCTGCGGGCCATCGATATCGCCATGACTC
>CANKEA010000102.1 GCA_947480815.1 Caulobacterales bacterium
GCCGGCCCAGAAGGCGGCCGCGACCGGGTTCTATTCTATGGAGCACTGCTCCAAGGCGGTGTCGAACTACCTGCCGCGCTGGATCTCGCCGCTGGGCACGGGCTGCGACGGCGCGGCCTTTATCACCGTTGAGGAGGGCGGCGGCGCGGCGGGCGCTAGCGGCGGCGGGCTTTCCGCCGCCCTGTACGATCCGGTCAAGAGCCCCAAGGGCACGCGCTGCAGCTATTACGATAATTCGGAAAACATCTACGGTCGAAACCCTGATGGCACGGCGAAGAGTACGCTTGACAATGTGGGGGTCCAGTACGGGCTGAAAGCCTTTAATGAGGGCAAGATCAACTTCGACCAGTTCGTTGATCTCAACCGCAAGATCGGCGGCTATGATTCCGACGCTAGCTTCGTGCCGGCGCGGGTGCAGGGCGATCCCCAGGCAATCCGTGTGGCCTATGCCAGCGGCCGCGTGAACACCGGCGAGGGCATGAATACCGTGCCGATCATCGATGTGCGCTCCTATCTCGATCAGGCCGGTCCCGACGTGCACACGCGCTACACCACTGATCAGGAACTGGCCCGCTGGAGCAATGTCGGACCGCTGGGCAACTACGTTTCCCTGACCACGCCCACGCTCGGTTCGCTGCGCCAAGACACGCAGGATGGCAACTCGCCGCTGCGCAAGACCATGCGCGACTCTCTCGCGGCGATGGACCAGTGGCTTGATGCCATTTCTAAGGACCACTCCAAACTGCCCAAGACGCAGAAGATCGTGAAGAACAAGCCAGCCAGTCTGAGCAGCGCCTGCTTTACCGCCGATATGCAAAAGATTTCGATGAAGGTGGGCGGCGCGTGCGACACGCTCTATCCCGCCTATGGCGATCCGCGCATTGCGGCGGGCGAGCCCCTGGCCCGCACCACGCTGAAGTGCGCGCTCTCGCCGGTTGCACCGAGTTTCTACAAGCAAAAGCTTACAGCGGAACAGTTGACCGAGCTCACGGCCGTGTTCCCCACGGGCGTATGCGACTACGCCAAGCCGGCGATGTACGCCGCGCCCAAGGCTGGGACTTGGCTGACTTACGCAGGCAATGGGAAGTTCACGGTGGCGGCGCGCTAGGGCCAGACCCTTAAACCAAACGCGAAAGCGTCGGCTCGCGCAGCGCCAACATCGACCTTCGTTGCTCAGGCAGCGTAGACCGCTTATTTCGCATCGGCCTCTGCCTTCGCCCTAAAGGCCACTATGGCTTCAGAGAGCCGATGTAAGCCGCCGAGGTGATCATGTCGTGCAATGTCATGGTGGCCACGACCGGTGTCATCAGTGGCGCCAGGGCGTCGTGACGTTTGCCGGACTGGAATTCGTACAGTTCGCGCACGATGTAGATGGGCGAGCGACCGGCCAGCGCCGGGATCGAACCCGCGCCCCGCATGCCTTCGCCGTGACAGGCGGTGCAGGCCTTGGTTGGATCGGCCTTATTGTTCACCACCACTTCGCCTTCAGCGATGGCACCTTCCGGCACATAGGCGATGAAGGGTGAGCGCGCATCACGCAGGTTGGCGCGTTTCTGGTCCTTGGCGACTTCAACAATGCGTTCGCCCAGCGGCTCCATCCTGCGCGGCTCGACTGGCACCATGAGCCCGGCCTCGTTCTCCCAGACTGGGGACTCCTTGCTCTCGACAACCTCGATCCAGGGTCCAGCCTTGACCGAAGCGAAATAGGCTGAGGCGTCGGCGATTTCCTTATCGGTTACGATCTTGGCAATGGCGGGCATGCGCATCCCGGTGCGCGTCCCTTCCTTGAAGGCCTTCATCTGAGCGATCATGTAGTCAGCCGGCTTGCCTGCCAGCGAGGCGTTCTCGGGCCGACCGAACCCGTTGGGCAGGTGGCAGTAGCTGCAGGCAAACAGGCCGTCGGCCTTGCGGCCATATTCGACCACAGTGGGCATTTTCGGGTGATCTTTTGGCCACCAGTCGGCGGGATGATAGCGGTCCTTCACGCGCGACAGCGGGAACGTGATCGAGTTGCCGGGCAGGTGTTGAATTACCTCATCGCCCGGTGCGGGCGGCGGGATCGGCGCGATGGGGGTCATGGTGAAGAGCCATTTGGGCTCAGGGCCAGCCAGCGGCGTGGTGGGTGGCATATCGGCGGCCGATGTGGCGGGCCCCTTCGCCCGGGCCTGTTGGGCGGAGGTCTTTTGTCCAAAGCCTACCGCACCCACCAAGGCAATCACGGCCAGCGAAGCGCCGGCGGCCACGATCTTGCGCGTCATCCCGTCAATCCATCCCTGAATGTTTACAGCACCGGCCCAGCCCGAACCGGTTGTTCCTCAACCAAACCCTATAAGACGGTTTGTCCCTTGTATCCATAAGGCGTTGGGCATTAGCGTCAGGCGCAAGCGCTGGGGCTGCTTTGGCGAAATAACAGGAGATACAGGGGTGGAACTTTCCCGTCGGAATATCATCGCCGGTGCTAGCGTTGCGGTCGTCGCCACCGCCGCCACACGGGTCCTTGGCGCGGAGTTTGTCCCCTCGCAGCGTTTCCCCGATCCGGCGATCGAAATCCTCGACCCTAAGTTTGGCACCTACCTGATCGCTCAGACTGCGGTTGAGCGCGTCGCCACCGGAATTCTGTGGGCCGAGGGTCCGGTGTGGGTCGGCGACATGGGGGCGGTGCTGTTCAGCGATGTGCAAGGCAACGCCCTGATGAAATGGGACGAGGCTACGGGGCAACTGGGGACCTACCGTAAGCCGTCGAACTATTCGAATGGCAATGCCCGCGACCGGCAGGGTCGGCTGATCACCTGCGAGCATCAGACCAACCGCGTCACCCGCACCGAGCTCGACGGTTCGATCACGGTGTTGGCCGACAGCTTCGAGGGCAAGCCGCTCAATTCGCCCAACGACATCGTCTGCAAGAGCGACGGCTCTATCTGGTTTACCGACCCGGCGTTTGGCCCCAACTTCCTGGAAGGCTCACATGCCCTGACGAGCCCGATGCGGGTCTATCGCTGGGACCCGGAAACAAAGAAACTAGCTGCTGTCGCTGATGACATTATCGGTCCCAACGGCCTGGCCTTCTCGCCGGACGAAAAGGTGCTCTATGTGGTCGAGGCGCGCTCAATGCCGACGCGCCACATCCTTGCTTACGACGTGGTAGGCGGCACGAAATTGGCCAACCGGCGTGTCTTCCTCGACGCCGGCCCCGGCGGCACCCCCGACGGGCTTCGCATTGATATCGACGGTAATCTGTGGTGCGGCTGGGGTATGGGTGCAGGCCTGGACGGGGTTCACATCTACAACCCGCAGGCCAAGCTGATTGGGCGGATCCGCCTGCCAGAGCGCTGCGCCAACCTCTGTTTCGCCGGTCCCAACCGCAACCGGCTGATAATGACGGCCTCGACCTCGCTCTATTCGCTGAAGCTGAATACCCAGGGTGCCAAGCTGCTCTAGGCACGCGCCGCGCCCGCCTTTACGTGAGACCATGAGCACATTCCAACGCCGAACCATCGTCACAGGCCTGGCTGCTGCCCTGACTCCGTTTCTCGATACCACGGCCCATGCCCAGGTCGCTGCTAGCCTGCCGACGCCGTCGCGCGACGCGATCGCCAGCCTGGCACCGAGCGGCCGACTGCGCGCCGCCGTCAACCTGGGTAATATCGTTCTTGCGCAGAAGGATCCGGCGACCGGCGCCCTGACCGGCGTCATCGTCGACATGACCAACGAGCTGGCAAGGCGCCTCGGCGTACCACTAGATGTCATCACCTACGACACCGGCGGTAAGATCGCTCCGGCTCTGGCGACGGATCACTGGGATGTCGGTTATCTGGGCGATCAGCAGGCCCGCGAAGCCGGTCTCTTGTCGACCGCGCCCTACCTCTATGTCGACGCCACCTACTTGGTGCAAAGCCAAGCGCCCTACAGAACCGTGGCGGAGCTCGACCGCCCCGGGGTGCGGATCACAGCCGCACTCAATTCAGCCTATGATCTTTATCTGAGCAAGACGCTGAAAAACGCCACCCTCGTGCGGGCCCCCACGTCCGGTGCCGCCATCGAACTGTTCGTCAGCGATAAGCTTGATGCGGCGGCGGGAGTGCGTCAAAACCTGCTCGACGGCCAGAAGCTGTATTCAGGGTTACGCATCCTGCCGGACGCCTTCACGCGCGTTGACCAGGCCATGTGTATGCCGCCGGGGCGCGAGGTTGGGTTCAAATATCTGTCGGCGTTCGTCGAGGCGATGAAGGCCAATGGCCTCGTTCGGCGCGGCCTCGACGCCGCGGGCCAGACCGCCGCCATGGTTGCCCCGCCGGCGGCGACTTAGAGCCATTCAGCTACGCAGAGTGCCGGAGGACTTGGCCGCGCCGCGGGCTTAGCGGTCGCAGTCGTCGTCAGACCTCGTCGAGGAACTCGTCCGTGACGGTCTTGGCGTATGAAAGCGCGGTTTCGGGCGGGATGAGGCCGGTGCTCCGCATGGCGTCGAACACGGCTTCGAGGGCCGGCGGTTCAATCCGCAGGTCGCGCGGCGTGATGCCGTCGTCGAACATGGCGTTCATCCCGCGAAGGGCATAGTCAGCGCCTGTGTTGGTCGCTTCCGCCAGAATTGTGGCAGCTGCCACGCGCTCCTCGTCTGCCCAAGCCGTTGCCGCCAGCAGGGCGCTTAAAAAACGCCTTACGAGATCGTGATTGGCCCGACCCCAATTTAGCTCCAGGGCGATGGCGGTGAAGGCGTAGTGCGGAACATAGTCGCCAGTCTCGGCCAGGTTCAGATACCCGGCATCTTCAGCCACGTAGTTCAACGGCATCAACTGTAGGCCAGCCTCGATGGTGCCCTGTTGCAGGTGCGCCCAGCGCTGCGGATGGGCACCGACCAGGGCAAATTCGTAGTCGCCTGGATAATGCAGGCCATGTGCCGCCAATATGGCCTTCGACATCACCGCCGTACCTTCTTTGAGCGACGAGGTTCCGATCCGCTTGCCGCGCAGGTCCTCGATACGTTCAATGCCCTTTTGGACGATCAGCGATAGCGGAGCGCGGTTGGAATTGCCGGCGATCAGCCGCAATGGCCCACCTGCGGCGGCGTCGACGATGGCCCCTTCGGGCGTGACCATCCCGATCTGGGTTTCGCCCTCACGCAGGGCATCGGTCACCTTGTCGGTCGCGCCATGGATAATGCAGCGGGTCTCTATGCCCTCGGACGCGAAGAACCCTTTTTGCTGCCCTACCCAAATCGGGAAGAACAGGTAGGCCGGTGCAACCATGCCAATCGCGAGCTGATCCATCAGGGTTGTTTCCAGCCATGAATATCAAAAACGGTTTCTCCACCGCGCAGCCGCACGATGGCCGCATCTTCGGCCGCCACCCGCTTTTGCGCCGCCGCCAGCACCGTTTCCTTAGATGCCGCTGGCACCACGACAACGCCATCAGAATCGGCCACCACAAGGTCGCCGGTCTGGACCGTGA
>CANKEA010000103.1 GCA_947480815.1 Caulobacterales bacterium
ACATCGGGCGCGGAGCCACGGCGCTCCTCAAGGAAAGCGGTAAAATCACGCTCAAAACCGGCGTCATTATATAAGAAGCGGCGCATAGGCGCTTTCATCCAGATTTCGCGAACAAACTCAAGGGCGTTGGTTCTATTTAGCCCTCGGTGTGGCTGGGGCGCTGCGCCGCGGGCCACGGCGTTGAGACGTCGGCCATGACCACGTCGATACATTCCACGGTCAGTTTCAGGTCTCCACCGCCGGCGAAGGTGAGCAGAATAGACCCGCCGGGTGCCTCGCCAGGCTCGAAAGTGATCGACAGCAACGCAACCACGGCCTTCTTGGCACCCTGGCGCAGCCGGCGTTCCTGGACGGCCAAGACGCTACCGAACTGCAGACCGCAGCGGACACGCTGGCCAGAGCCCTGCGAGGGATGCGCGCCGGCCTCCCAGCGATAGCGGTTCAGCGCCACGGTCAGGCGACGGGCACCGGGTTCGTAGGTGATATCGCCGATCTTGCCGATGGCGTCCTGCAAGGCGGTGGAAATTACGGAGAGGTCGTCAGCGCCCTGCGCCAGAAGTCGAAGGGGTTCCGGCTGCACCACGAGTTATAGCTCTTCGCCGCCGTGCTTGATACGTCGCACGTCCGCGCCGCAAGCGCCAAGTTTCTGCTCCAACCGTTCGAACCCTCGGTCGAGGTGATAAACGCGGTGCACCTTTGTTTCGCCCCGCGCCGCTAAGGCGGCGATCACAAGGCTGACAGACGCACGCAGGTCGGTGGCCATGACCTCGGCACCGTCGAGCCGTTCGACCCCATTCACTCGCGCCTCGCCGCCGGAGACAGTGATATCAGCCCCCAAACGTGCCAATTCCGGCACGTGCATAAAGCGGTTCTCGAAGATGGTTTCTCGGATCACGCTCTCGCCCTGGGCCATCGTCATCAGGGCCATAAACGGCGATTGCAGGTCCGTGGCCAACCCCGGGTATGGCTCCGTGGTAATGTCTGTCGCCCGCAGGCGTTCGGTGCCACGGCGAACGCGGACCGAATCCGCAGTCTCGTCGATCTGGCAACCGGCTGCCCGCATATGGTCCAGCAAGGCGCGGATATGTTCGGGACGCACTGCGGTGAGGCGAACATCGCCGCCGGCCATGGCTGCGGCGCAGGCGAAGGCACCGGCCTCGATCCGGTCGGGCACCACAGCCCAGTCGGCACCGTGAAGGCGCATCACGCCGGTGATGGTGATGGTATCGGTCCCGGCCCCTTCGACCTTTGCACCCATAGCATTGAGACATTGGGCGAGATCAACGATCTCAGGCTCACGCGCGGCCTTGGTCAGCACGGTTACGCCGTCGGCCAGGACAGCGGCAAGCATGGAATGCTCGGTGGCGCCCACGGAGACGAACGGGAAGTCGATCTGGGCACCCTTCAAGCCGCGCGGGGCCTGGGCATAAACATAGCCTTCATGCAATTCGATGCGGGCGCCCAAGGCCTCCAGCGCCTTGAGGTGCAGATCGACCGGCCGCGCGCCGATGGCGCAGCCGCCCGGCAAGCTGACCTTGGCCTGGCCAGTGCGCGCGATAAGCGGGCCAAGCACATTGAACGAGGCCCGCATCTGACGGACCAGGTTGTAGGGGGCGATGGAGCCAATGATCTCTGGCGTATGCAGCACCGTCTGCGGCCCGTCCGGGCCATCGCTCTCGATCACGCTGACACCCAGGCGTAACAATAGCTTGCCCAGGAAATGGGTGTCGGCGAGTCGTGGCATATTGGTCAGACGCAGCGGCTCGTCCGTCAGCAAGCTGGCGGCCATTAGCTTGATGGCCGAGTTTTTGGCACCGCTGATGGGGATTTCCCCCTCGAGCCGGGCGCCGCCGATGATGGCAATGCTATCCATAAGGTCCCTCGTCCACCCCAGGCTTAGCCGACACAGAGCAAGCGGGGAAGGCTAGGCTTCAGGGTCTGGCTTGGACACAGCGGCCGGCTGCTTACGGCGGCGCAGATTGTCACGCAGCGCTTTGGCTAGGCGCGCCTCACGCTCAGCCTTCTGGGCGGCCGTTCTAGCAGCTTGGACTGCTGACTTTTCGGGATCGGTCATTTGGCCTCGGGTCCAGCCCGGCCCCTTTTTGAGGGGCCGGGAGACCTGGTGCCGCCGGGCAGGATTGAACTGCCGACCTCAGCATTACCAATGATGCGCTCTACCACTGAGCTACGGCGGCGTGCAGGTGAGGGCCGGGGCTATAGCGAACCCATCCCCCCAGGTGAAGCCCTAATCGGGATGTTCACAACATTCAGACGCCTGCGACGTCGGCGCTAACGCGCAGGGATCGCAAATCAGCCGCAATGTGGGGTAAGGCGAACACCCACCCCCAGCGCTAGCCCGGGGGTAACGGCGTCATTAGACCAGCCGCTCGGCCTCATCGAGGCTGCCCACCGTGACATCGAGGTCGTTTATCAAGCCTGTGTGCAGCGAATAGACCCAGCCGTGGACGCTCAGAGTCTGACCACGGGCCCAGGCATCCTGCACAAAGACGTCTGAGGCCACGTTGCGCACCTGGCGGATCACATTGAGCTCGCAAAGCCGATTGTGCCGCTCGTGCCCGGTGGAGATCGATTCTAGCTCCTGGCGGTGGTCGTGGTTTACCTCCCGAATCGGGTGCAACCAGTGATCGACCAGACCACGGCGCTTGCCATCGACGGCGGCCTTAACACCGCCGCAGCCGTAATGGCCGACAACCAGGATATGTTCGACCTTCAGGACGTCGACGGCGAACTGAAGCACGCTGAGGTAGTTTGCATCCTGCGGCGGGGCCAGGTTGGCGACGTTGCGGTGCACGAACAGCTCGCCCGGATCAAGATCGACGATCTCATTGGCCGGGACGCGGCTGTCCGAACAGCCGATCCACAGGTACTTGGGGGCCTGTTGAGACTCCAAGCGTTGGAAGAAGCCTGCGTCGGCCGCAATCTTCCGCTTCGCCCAGGCGCGGTTATTCGCTTTCAGGTCTTCGAGCATAACGCGGGCTTAAGCCCAGCCGTCTTGCGGCGCAAGGCAGCTTGAGGCGTGTATTGGACCGCCATTCGGTCCGAAAACCGGACCCCACTGTTCAGGGCGTGTCTATACAGCAGTTTCGATAAGACGACGTGCCTGCGTTACCCAGGCATTCCGCACCGCGCGGCCCTTCAGTGACAGAGCCTGATCGACCTCCACTAGGTCGTCATCGGTCCATGCCGCGATTTGAGCGAAGCGGGTGACGCCACGCTGCGACAGGGCGGCCGCCAATTTCGGACCGATGCCAACAAGGCGGGTCAGGTCGTCAACAACGGCGAGGTCTAACGGTGCCGCAGGGGTTATGCCGGCCAGCTTGGCTTCGAGATTGATTGGCCGGGCCCAGCGGCTCGTCCAGAAGAAGGCGGCACCGGTCGCGGCCGCGCCGGCAAAGGCCAGCCAAAGCGGTGAGGCAAAACCGACCGGCAGGCTGAACGATTGTTCGACGTCTACAGCGGGACTTGTTTCGGCCTGGGCCATGGTTGCACCTTCCTGAAGCTTATCCGGCGTGGGCACCGGATTTGTGCGGCGCAGCGCAACACAGTTCTCGTGTTCGCAATTGCGAAATTAATTTAGCCCGCAGGTCGCCAGACCCTGCCCAATCCATCAGCATTCCCCAGTTTACGGGCTACCCATTGCACCACCTCGGTCAGGGTATGGTCGAGCCCTGCTGGCGCGCCAACGAGCAGCATGGCGCAGCCGTTCATTTTCAACGGATCGATCAGGCGCCGTAGTCGGGCCTCAGCCACCAGCATATCGCTAACCCCGGCATCCTCCAGCCGCCGCAACAGGGCATCGAAGGTCTCCAGATCCTTCAGTGGGACCCAAACGGCGATCGTGGCCCGCGGCTGACGCGACAGGATCGCGGCGACGGCCTCTGAGATACGACCATAGTCGTCCGACGCCTCGAACGGCGGATCGATCAGCACAAGCGCGCGACGTTTGGGCTCCAGCGCGCCTGGCGCAGCGGCATAACCGTCTGCTTGCCGCGCCGTGGCAAAGTCATAGGGCTTGAGCGCCTGTTGCAGGGTGGCGTGGTCATCCGACCGCAGCTCACAGGCTAGATAATGGTCAGTGGGCCGCAGGGCACCGGCGATGAGCGAGGGTGACCCCGGGTAAAACCGCACCGGACCACCGCCGTTCAGCGCGATCACGGCTTGCTTGAGCGCCGAGAACGCTGCGGGAGCCTGCGCATCTTCCATCAACCGCAAAATCCCCGCCTGGGCCTCGCCCGACTTGGCCGCCGCTTCACCTTGAAGGTCATAGGCTCCGGCCCCAGCGTGGGTGTCGACCGCGACCAAGGGATCCAGCGACAGGGTCAGCCGCTCGATCAGCAACAGCAGGATGGCGTGCTTAACCAGATCGGCGAAATTGCCGGCGTGGAACGCGTGGCGATAGTTCATGTCTGCTCCCGACCGAGCCCTAGGACCCACCGCGCCTGACGTCAAATGGCTGAGTTTGGCACCCGATAAGGGTAGGCGATAAGGCTTGATTTCTCCACCGTTGGGATGAAATGAACACCAGTGCGCTTCATTCGCCCATGCGGCCGGTATGCCTCAGCGCCGCAGCGGCATGCGTTGGGCGGAGAGCAGTCCGCGTGCGCCAAGCGACAGCCGCAGCGAGCCCATAGCGGAAAGACCGGTATCAGCGCCGACCACTCCGGCACATGCCAAAAGCAACACGCCTAACCCCGAACCAATGACAATGGCCAGGAGCCCCATCGGCAGGCTGAGCCCGGCTACGAGGAAGGCGCCGGCCTGGAGCACCAGTAGACTGATACCCAGGCTGAACCACAGCGACAGGGCATCGAGCGCGCCCAACAGTCCCCGCGCTGGTGGCACGGGCGTCAGGGGATCCTAGGCATCGGTTGGAGGCGCGGTTGGGTCAGCCATGATCGCGGTCAAGTAGATCCAAACGACACAAGAAAAAACCTCCCGTAAGGGAGGCTGTTTACGTCTCGTATCAGAGCTTTGGGTGCGGGGACAGGATTTGAACCTGTGACCTTCAGGTTATGAGCCTGACGAGCTACCGGGCTGCTCCACCCCGCGTCAAAGCGGAGATCATCATAAGGGAAGGGTCATTCGACATCCTATGCATCCGTTCGATAAACCTGGCGGCGACCTACTCTCCCGCGCCTTGAGACGAAGTACCATCGGCCCAGGGGGACTTAACGACCGAGTTCGGAATGGGATCGGGTGGGGAACCCCCGGCAAAACCACCAGGTTAATGGAGCGGATACATAAGATAAAATGACATCATTGCTGAGTGATACAAAGCACTCATGAGTTCAACTGAAGAACGATCAAGCCGATCGAGCTATTAGTACCGGTAAGCTACACGCCTCGCGGCGCTTCCACATCCGGCCTATCAACGTGGTGGTCTACCACGGCTCTC
>CANKEA010000104.1 GCA_947480815.1 Caulobacterales bacterium
CGGCCGACCGCGCCCTCCTCCAGCCGCGCTTCCAAGGCGACATTTCCTTCCGCGTCTGGCTCCTCGGTCTGCACGCGGCCGTGGCGATATAGCCAGGCCAAGGCCTTGCCCTGATCGACACCCAGGATCATTCGCACCGGTGGTGTGTCGTCGATCAGGCTGGCGAGGGTGTTGAGTAGGGCGTCGATCCCCTCCCCGGTCTGGGCCGAAACCAGCAGGGCACCAAAGCGGGTGGCACGATTGGCCAGGGCGTCGCGGTCTTCTAGATCGGCAACCAGATCTGCCTTGTTCCAGATTTCCAGCATATGCCGGCCTTCATCGCGTTCCAGATCGGCGGTCACGCCGAGATCACCGAGTACCTGCTGGACATCCTTGCGCTGCGCGTCGCTGTCCTCGCTGGCGATGTCGCGCACATGCAGCACAATATCGGCCTCTTGCACCTCTTCCAGGGTGGCCCGGAAGGCTTCGACCAGTTCATGCGGCAGGTCAGAAATGAAACCCACTGTGTCGGACAGGATGGCCGGGCGGCCATCGGGCAGGCGAACCTGCCGCAGGGTAGGATCAAGCGTGGCGAACAGCATGTCTTGTGCGGTCACGCTGGCCTGGGTCAGGCGGTTAAACAGGGTCGATTTACCGGCATTGGTGTAGCCGACCAGAGCCACGGACGGATAAGGTGCCTTCTTGCGGGCCGCACGGTGCAGGCTGCGCGTGCGGCGAACCTCCACCAGTTCCTTCTTCAGCTTCAGAATGCGGTCGGCAATCATCCGCCGGTCGAGTTCGATCTGTGTTTCGCCGGGGCCGCCGGTAGCTCCCGTGCCGCCGCTCTGTCGTTCCAGGTGGGTCCAAGTCCGAACCAGGCGCGAGCGCTCATAATTCAGCCGGGCCAGTTCAACCTGCAGCTTGCCCTCACGGGTGCGGGCACGACGGGCGAAGATTTCTAGGATCAGGCCGGTTCGGTCTACGACCTTGGCGTTCCAAGCCTTTTCAAGATTGCGCTGCTGAGAGGGCGTCAGGGCGTCGTCGATGACGACCACCTCGATGTCGTTCTCCCCGATCGTTACATGCAGTTCTTCGACCTTGCCCTTGCCAAACAGAGTTGCGGGCGAGGTCGAGCGCAGAGGTACGACCATGGCTTCGCGCACGGTCAGGTCGAGCGCCAGGGCCAAGCCCACAGCCTCCTCCAGCCGAGCCTCAGGCGCGCGGAATCCGGCGGCATGAGGCCGGATCGGGTGAACGACGAGGGCTGCTACCAGCGGCGGCCGCCGATCGATCCCTTGAGGCTTGCTCTTAGAAGCGCTCAAACGACGGCGATCACTCGAACTCAGGTTCGTACAGCTGAACCGGGGCCGACGGCATGATCGTGGAGATGGCGTGCTTATAGACCAGCTGCGACTGGCCATCGCGGCGCAATAGCACACAGAAATTGTCGAACCAGCTCACGACGCCCTGAAGTTTTACGCCGTTGACGAGGAAGATGGTCAGAGGTGTCTTGGATTTGCGGACGCTATTGAGAAACGTGTCCTGCAGATTCTGCTTCTTATCGATGGTCATTTTGGGACTTCCAGTCGTTCGGGGGGCACAACACCCTCCACACACATGGCTTCGAGTTTAGGCCACAATAAGCGCGGTAGCGCAAAGGCGAACCACCTGCGCTCGGGGTATTTCTTCGCCCTGGACAAACACAGCCGGTCAATCTTGCAGAATGCGAATGCGGCGGCCGCTAGTCGAGTGCGGCTACCCGTAGATAGGCAGCCCGCAGTCGGCTCGCTAACGCTCCGGGATGTCCATTGCCCAGAATGTGGCCGTCGATCGACGTGACCGGCATCACAAGCGCTCCCGCGCCGGTAATAAAAGCCTCTCGCGCCGCCTTGGCGTCTTCTACCGTGAACGGCTGTTCCGACACCTCAAGCCCGCTATCGGCAATGACGCCCATCAAGGTGGACCGCGTGACACCACGCAGAATGTTGGCCGTCGTCGTTCGAGTACGAAGCCTACCGTTGCGGTCGACGATCCAGGCATTTGACGAGGCACCCTCAGTGACCATCCCGTCAGCGTCAACGAACCAAGCCTCACCGGCACCGACGACCTTCGCCGCCTGCTTGGCCAAGATATTGGGCAGGAGATTGATGGTCTTGATGTCGCACCGACCCCAACGATTTTCCGGCAGGGTGATGACAGCAATTCCCTTGGCGGCCTTCAGCGCCGCAGCGAGAGGGTCAGTGGCACGGGCAGTTATGACTAAGGCTGGCGGGGTATCAGACGTGGGGAAAACGTGGTCGCGACGGGCGACACCCCGCGTGATCTGGAGATAGAGCAGGCCATCGCGGATACGATTGCGGCGCAAGACCTCATGCAGCACGATCTTTAAGGCCGCCTCACCCATCGGCGGAACGATCTGAAGTTCGCCCAATGACCGCTGTAGACGGGTAAAATGCCCTTCGGCATCCGCCAGCTTGCCATCGAAGACAGCCCAGACCTCATAGACCCCGTCACCGAACTGATACCCACGGTCCTCGATATGAACCACGGCGCGACCGTGAGGTTCGTAGGCACCATTCACATAGGCCACGCGCGACATTAGGTGGGCTCTTCCTCGCCGGCGCGGCCGCCCATAGCGAGGGACCTCAGCTTACGGTGTAGGGCCGAACGCTCCATGCCGATGAAGGAAGCGGTGCGGGATATGTTGCCGCCAAAGCGCACGATTTGGGCCGAAAGATATTCCCGCTCGAACAACTCGCGCGCCTCACGCAATGGCAGGGCGATGATACGCTCTGCTCCAATCGACCCAGTCTGGCCAACAATGGGCTTGTCGTTCGGCAACTGATCGGCGGTGATCAGGTCGCTCGTCTCGCCAGAGGCCAGGATCAACATCCGCTCGACATGGTTGCGCAGTTGGCGGACATTACCCGGCCAGGCGTGAACTTGAAGCGTGGCCATGGCATCCTCGGCGAGGCGCCGGCGCGGCATGCCCGTCGCTTCGCTGATGCGCTCGATGAAGTGTTGGATAAGCTCGGGAATATCATCGCGGCGTTCGGTCAAGCCAGGCACGCGCACCGGCACCACGCTCAAACGATGGAACAAATCTTCACGGAACCGTCCGGCAGCGATCTCCTCGCGCAGGTCCCGCGAGGAGGACGAAATCACGCGCACATCGACCTGCACGTCATTATCGCCCCCGACACGGCGGAATCTTTGTTCGACCAGCACCCGCAGGATACGACCTTGAGTCTCCCTCGGCATATCAGCCACTTCGTCGAGATAGAGGGTCCCGCCGTGAGATCGTTCGAACACGCCAATCTTGCGTGGGCGACCGCCCTCCCCCTCCTCGCCGAAAAGTTCGGCGTCCATGCGTTCGGGCGTCACACCGGCTGCGCCAATAGCGACGAACTCGCTGCGCGCCCGAGGACTGGCCGCGTGGATCATGCGGGCGGCAAGTTCCTTACCCGCGCCCGGCGGACCAGAGATCAACACCCGGCTGTTGGCGGGAGCGACCTTGGCGATCAGGGACTTCAACGCCTGGGATGCCGCAGAGTGACCAATCATGCCGTCGGCATCCAACGTCTGCATGCGCAGCCGACGATTCTCGCGCTTCAGCGAGGCCGACTCAATGGCGCGTTCGACCACCATCAGCAGACGATCAGACTTGAACGGCTTTTCCAGAAATTCATAGGCACCGCGCTTAATCGCGCTGACCGCAGTTTCGATATTGCCATGACCGGAAATCATGACCACGGGCAGGTCAGCGTCCAGAGTCTTGATGAGATCGAGCAGTTCAAGCCCGTCCATCCCCCCGCCCTGCATCCAGATATCTAGGACCAACAGCGCCGGCTTTCGGGTCCGCAGCGCCGCCAGGGCACTATCGGAGTCTGCCGCTGTACGCACGGCATAGCCCTCATCGGACAGGATTCCAGCGACCAGATCGCGGATATCAGCCTCATCGTCGACGATCAGGACATCGGCGTTCATTGGCAGATCCTCATGACACTTCTCTCGCGAGTGCGATGGCCTTGGGTTCATCGGCAGCGCCAGAGGCACTGGCATTGGGGAATTTCAGGGTGATGAGCGCCCCGCGGTCCTTGGGCGCATCAGTCAGCACAAGTTCGCCGCCGTGCTCTTCCATGATCCGCTTAACGATCGCCAAGCCAAGGCCTGTGCCTTTTTCGCGGGTGGTCACATAGGGCTCAATCAGCCGATCCCTGTCGCGCGCCGGCAGACCCATGCCGTTATCCTCAACGGCGAGACTGATAGCGCCCTTCTTATCAACGAAAAGGCTGGCCAAGATCCGACCCTGCGGGGCCTTGGGGTCTTCGGCATGTCGGCTCGCAATGGCTTCAGCAGCGTTCTTGAGCAGGTTGGTCAAGCCTTGGCCAACCATGCGGGCGTCGCACGCCAGGGAAGACTGGGCAGGTACCTCGCCCATATCGACGATGATCTCGGGCGACGCCACCTTCTGGGCGAATACGGCCTGGTGCAGTAGCTCCACCGCATCGACCCGCGCGAACTTGGGTGCTGGCATGCGCGCGAACGAAGAGAACTCATCGACCATCCGGCCAATGTCGCCCACCTGGCGGATAATGGTCTCGGTACAGCGATCGAATGTTTCCAGGTCGCCGACGATCTCCTTGCGGTATTTGCGACGCAACCGTTCGGCCGATAGCTGAATCGGGGTAAGAGGATTCTTGATCTCATGGGCGATGCGGCGAGCCACGTCGCGCCAAGCGGCATTGCGTTGGGCTGCAACGAGCCGCGTGATGTCGTCGAAAGTGAGCACCAACCCCTCGGCGGACTGTCCAGAAACGCGCACCCGCAGCCGCCGCGTTTCAGTCTTACGCTTCACATCCACCTCGGCCTCTGCATCGGCACCTGCGGACTTGGCCTGATGCATCACATCCACCAGTTCCGGAGCAGCCTTATCAAGCGCCTTGCCTAAGGCCTGATGCACAGTCAGACCCAGCAAGGTGGCAGCGCTACGGTTCAATGCCGAGATATTGCCGCGTTCATCCAGGCCCATCACACCAGCGCTCACCCCCGACAGCACAGTCTCAATGAACTGGCGACGCGCCTCGGCATCCACCCTGGCGGTCTTCAGCGCGGCCTGCTGATCTTGTAGGTCACTGGTCATTTGGTTGAAAGCGCGTGACAGAACGCCGATCTCGGCCGACCCACCCTCGGCATCGACCCGAGCATCAAGGTCGCCCTGCGCCACGCGCCCGGCGGCCTGCACCAGACGCGCAACAGGCGCGGCAATGGAGTTCGCGGCGGCAACACCTAGCCAGACCGCACCAACGAGCACCAACAGGGCCGTCTCGACATAGCTTAGAATGAAGGCCGACTGGATTTTGGTCCGGCTGGCAGCCGCGTCGCGATAGCTGACTAGAGACGCTTCTGTTTCACGCAGATGGTTGA
>CANKEA010000105.1 GCA_947480815.1 Caulobacterales bacterium
CGACACAGTCCGGCTCTAGTCCGATCTCCTCATTGGCCTCGCGCACCGCGGTCTGCAGCGGGGTCTCACCCGGGTCGCATCGCCCACCGGGGAAGGCGATCTGGCCCGTATGCCGACGCAAGGAGTCGGCACGCCGCGTCAGCAGCACCGAAAGGCCCTCCTCTCGGCGGATCAGGCCAACGAGCACAGCGGCAGGGGCGGCGGCACCAACGGCAAAGTCATCGTGAAAATCGAGGTCGTCCCGCACGGGGGCGGCTTCGGGCGGAGGCTCGCCCAGCGCGATCAGACGGCTGACCAGCCACTCGCGCCCAGGATCAAGAGGCAGGCCCGTCATACTGTAGGCTCCAGCGAAAACCATGCGTCATTGGATCGAACCGACAGGGGACCTTCGTCATCCGGAAAGGGCGTGGCTAGAGCGGCCAATTCATAGAACACGGGTCGCGAGATCAGGGCCTCCAGCCCGCCACGGATATGGATATAGGGGCGAGGGGTGCCGCCATCACCATGGGCGACACGGATCGGATGGTCCGGCCCAGCCTCGACCATATCACCGACATTGGTCACGAACCGAAGAAGGCCAGACTTGGAGCTATCGACGCCCACGGTGATGAACGGAGCATCCTCGACGACGATCGTCAGCTTTTCGCTTGGCGTCACCAGCACAAAGCCGTCAGCGTCCTTGCGCAGAACCGTGGAAAACAAGCGCACCAGTGGCTGGCGGCCGATCGGTGATCCTTCGTGCAACCAAAGGCCGTCGGCACGGATTCGGATATCGATCGCGCCACAGCGAGGAGGATTCCAAAGATGCACCGGCGCGACACCGCGCGTCACCCCAGCCTGCGCCGCCTGGGCTATGGCCTCTAGCCCGCTCTTGTTCACCTCACCCATGGTCTTGAACTAGGCTCAAGTGCGGCAAGGTCAAGGAACAGCTAGCGCAGCACGCCCGATAGCGCCTTGGGCTCACCCGATGCGAGCCAGCGCATAAGGACGCGTTTTTGATCCACCGAGCCTGGCATGGTTACGCAGTTTGCCAGGTCGGCACGAAAACCCAGCCGTTCGAAAAACGTCGAATCACCGACTAACAGCACGGCGCAGCACCCCGCGACCTTGGCGGCCTCGCAGGCCGCGTTGACCAGGGCGGCCCCGGCACCAGAGTTGCGGGCACCCGATTCCACGGCCAGCGGCCCTAGAAACGCCAGGGACGTCGCCCCAACGGTCACATCCCACATCCGCGCCACGCCAATCAGCTGATCGGCGTCGAAGGCGCAGACCGAAAGATCCGGGCGAAAATTTGCGCCCTCGCGCACCCGCTCGCTGACTTTGGTCAGGCGACCGGGCCCAAACGCCCGCTCGATCAGGGCGTCAACCGCGCGAGCGTCATTGGCGGTTTCGGGTTTCAGTATGAGGGTGTTGGTCATTGCAGCACGGTCCTGCGGAAGCGACAAAGGGCTCCGGAGGCGGTCCGGAGCGGTTCTAACGTCGAATGGCGCAAATGGCGCCGCGGGCTCGTCGCAGGAAGCGTTTCATTCGGGGCGCGATAGGGCCGCCAAGCTCGCACGTCAACCTTCCCCGATTGCAGGTAGCGGCGGCGCGGTCCAGAATTAGCCGGATGAGCGACGCCCAAACCGCCAGCGCGCGCGAACTGCTGGACCATCCTGACTATATGCGTTTCTGGATGATCCGCGTGCTGACCGTCATCGGCACCCAGATTCAGGCCGTATCGATCGGCTGGCAGGTCTATGCCATCGCGCGGCTGCACAATGGCGTGGCTCAGAGTGCCTTCATCGTTGGTATGATCGGGCTGGCGCAATTCCTGCCTTTGCTGGCCCTTTGCCTAGTGGCTGGCGCGACTGCCGACCGCTATGATAGACGCAAAATCGTCGCCTGTGCCCAGGCGCTTGATGCCATTTGCGCCTGCGCCTTGGCGATCCTGGCCTGGATGGGATCGACCAAGCTGTGGCCGATCTTCGTCGTCGCGGTCTTCTTTGGCGCCGGACGCTCGTTCTTCGCCCCTGCCAATACGGCCATGGCTAGTATGGTCGTGCCAAGACGGCTGTTGCCCCGCGCCATCGCTTGGAACTCAATCGCCTGGCAGGGCGGGGCCATATTTGGACCGGCGTTGGGCGGCCTGCTGTGTGGATTTTCCCCGGCCCTGGCCTTCGCAGTTTCCGGGGCGCTGTTTTTGGGCGGATTGATGCTCAACCGCATGCTGGTTTCCAATACCAAGCCAGAGCATGTGCCCGGTGTAACGCGCGGCGCTCTGATCCGGGAAGGCATCGCCTACGTCTGGAGCAACAAGATCGTGCTGGGCTCGATCTCTTTGGACCTCGCGGCTGTGCTGCTGGGCGGTGCCACCGCCCTCTTGCCCGTGTTTGCGCGCGATGTGCTGCAAGTCGGTGCCCAGGGCTTTGGTGTGCTACGGGCCGGGCCGGCGTTTGGCGCGACCCTGATGGGCCTCTATCTGGCCGCCAATCCGATCAAGCGTCATGCCGGACTGGCGATGTTCTACGGCGTAGCAACGTTCGGGGTCGCGGTGACGGTGTTTGGCCTATCCAAGATCATGGTGTTGTCGGTAGCGGCCCTTGCGGTGCTGGGCGCAGCAGACATGATCTCGGTCTACGTGCGTCAGACGCTGATCCAACTGGCAACGCCCGATGCTATGCGCGGGCGAGTTTCGGCTGTTTCCAGCGTATTTGTTGGCGCGTCCAACGAGTTTGGCGAGTTCGAAACCGGAATCGTGGCCCGGTTCATTGGGCCCGTCGGCGCGGCTGTCTTCGGAGGCTTAGCCTCGATAGGTATAACGGGACTGTGGGCCTTACTGTTCCCGCAACTGCGCAAGGCTGACCGTCTGACCTAAACTCGACGTCATTTACGCTCACCTTGCTTGACCAGACCCCCGGGTTCGCGCTTATTCCCGCCCAAGGGAACAGACCCAGGAGACTACAGATGAAACTGAGCAAGATGGGACTGGCCGCCATAGCGGCGCTCGTCCTCTTGAGCCCGGCGGCGGCCTTCGCCCAGAAGGCCCCCAAGATCGATGAAAAAAACCACAAGCGTGGCCAGGCGGAAGCTCCGGCGATTGTCGCCGCGACCGGTTCGGGCTGCACCGTGGCTGACGCGCTGTTCATTGGCGAGGTCGACGACCCCAAGGCCAAGACCCACACGAGCTTCTACGAAGTGGCGTGCCAGGGCTCGATGGGCCGCGTGGTTCAAAAGGTCGCCAGCACCGATAAGAAGGCACCGGCACCCATCGCCGACAAGCTATCCACCTTTGACTGCCTGAGCACCTCCGTGCCCCAAGGTGGCAAGCCCAACAGCCTGATGTGCGTTCTTCCGGCCAATGCCAATGCGATGACCGGCCTCGCGCCCTTCGTGGCCAAGGCAGGCGTGAACTGCGAGATCACCAACGCGCGCGCCATCGGTCAGACGGCAACCAACGCCTATTTCGAAGTCGCCTGCTCCAACAAGCGTGGCTACATCCTCGCGACGTCCGCTACCTTGGACCCCTCAAAGGAAGTTGGGCCCAGCAGCTGCCTGCTCTACGAGGACGGTGCCGCGATCTCCTGCATCCTTAGCAAGCGAGACGACCAGTTGACGGTCGCCAACGTCCTGGCCGCCTCGGCTGACCCGATGTGCCAAGTCAAGGATCGTCGCTACCTGCTCAGCACGGTCGCCGGCGATGAATATTATGAAGTGGCCTGCGCAAGTGGGACCGGCTTCATGGTCGTGTCGGACCCCAAGGGCGCGTTCAAAAGCAAGATCGATTGCGCCAATGCCGACCAGATCAGCGGTGGCTGCACCCTGACCGACATCAAGACGGCCAAGACTGCTGACAACGCGCTCTACACCAAACTGGCTAAGGCCGGTGGCTTCAACTGCGACGTCTCGGGCTATCGCGCCCTCGGCTCCGACGCCAATGGCGAGTCGGTCGAGCTGCAATGCGGCAATCGGCCCGACGGGGCCTTGGGCGTGCTGCCCAAGACCGGCAACGGCCGCTTCTATAACTGCGCCGCCGCCCAGACGACCGGCTACCGCTGCAACCTCACCAAGCCGGAAGCGGCCAATATGCTGCTCACCGCCGCGGTGAAGAAGGCGCGTCCGACCTCAACCTGCCAGGTTTCGGAATCGAAGTTTATCGGTGCCTCCGCTGACGCTGGCTTCGTTGAAGTCGCCTGCGCCGATAAGGAGCCGGGCTACGTGCTGCGCTATCCCAAGACCAGCGACCAGGCGACGGATGCACTCTACTGCACCCAGACCAAGACCCTGATCGGCATTGGATGCGGCCTGCCGACGAATATCGTCAAAGGCTAAACCCGCTTATCAAGCTGCAATATAGCAAGCCCGCCGGGAGCGATCCCGGCGGGATTTTCATTGCCGGACACTTTGATGATCGCTGACGGATCGTGTCGATCCAGGCACAGCGCAACCCACACCTTGGCAACACAACGCCGATCCAAGGCCTTGTCAGATCAAGCGTGGCCTAGCCGGCCAGGGTGGATTGAAACCGCACAGGCGCACCCAAGGATGGGGCGGAGATTTCGCCGTCGCGCATAACCACTGCACCGCGAATGATCGTGGCCATGGGCCAGCCCTTGGCTAGGAATCCATCGAACGGGGTCCAGCCCACACGGCTGGCGCTCTGGGCGTGGGTGATGGTTTTACGGGCCTTCAGATCGACAATCGTCAAGTCAGCGTCGAAGCCGACGGCCAAGCGGCCCTTGTCAGCCAGACCGAACAACCGATTGGCACCATGGCTGGTCAGATCGACCAAGCGCTCAAGCGTGAGCTTTCCCTCGGCGACATGCGTCAGCATGATCGGCAGCAGGGTCTGCACCCCGGGCATTCCCGAAGGCGACGCCGGATAGGACAGAGCCTTTTCCTCGCGCGTATGCGGGGCATGGTCCGAGCCCAGCACATCGACAATACCCTGATCGAGGCCCCACCAGACGCCGGCGCGGTGGTGGACGTCGCGGATCGGCGGGTTCATCTGAGCAAAGCCCTGCAGCCGCTCATAGTCCTCTGGCCCCACCAGCGTCAGGTGCTGCGGTGTGCATTCAACGCTGGCCACGTCCTTGTGGTCGGCCAGGTACCGCATCTCATCGGCGGTGGTGACGTGCAAAACGTGGATCTGCTTGCCCAGGCCACGCGCGATGCGCACCAGCCGCTCAGTGGACTGAATTGCAGTCTGAGCGTCGCGCACCTCAGGATGACTGGTCCAGTCGCCGTCTCGGGCTAAAGGACGGCGCTCGGCAAGACGGTACTCATCCTCGGAGTGGAAGGCGGCACGGCGGTTCACATGCCGCAGAATCTGTTCGATGCCATCATCGTCCTGCACCAGCAGATCACCGGTCGATGCCCCCATGAACACCTTAACCCCGCAACAGCCCGGCAGGCG
>CANKEA010000106.1 GCA_947480815.1 Caulobacterales bacterium
GTAGAGCGGGTTCCAGGCCTCCCAGCCGGGCACATCGGCGAGGATTTCCCAGATCACTTCCGCCGGGGCGGCGATGCCGATGCGATGTTCAATCTTGATGGCCATGTTTTTAATTATCTAATGCGCGCGGCCGTCACTTCAACCGCCACGTGGCGCCAGCGGGGCCGTCCATGACAACCACACCCATGTCGTCCAGTTCATTACGGATGGCGTCGGCGGCGGCAAAATCCTTGGCTGCGCGCGCCTCGATGCGCTGTTGCAGCAGGGTTTCGATCCTGCCAGAAAGGTCGTCGTCGACGCCGGTCTTAAACCAGGCGTCCGGATCGCCACCCAGGAAGCCCAAGATATCGGCCAGCACCAGCAGCTCGGCCTTCAGGGCCGGAGCGTTGGAAGACTTGGTTCGCACCGCGTCATCTAGCGCCTTGGCTCGCAGGCCCAGCTCGTATTGAGCGCCCGGCGTGTTGAGATCGTCGAGCAGGGCATTGAGCAGCACCTTATCGCCGTCGCCGGCGACGCCGGTCTCGACGCCCTGGGCGCGCTGCATCACACCATAGAGGTAGTCGAGGCGGCTGCGTGACTGTGCCAGCACATCGTCTGTCCAGTTCAGCGGGGATCGGTAAGAGGCGCTGAGCAGGGCCCAGCGGACGACCTCGCCCGGAAAGACCTTCATCAGGTCATGCACCAGCAGCACATTGCCCAGGCTCTTGGACATCTTTTCGGCGTCCATGGTCAGGAAGCCGTTGTGCATCCAGTAGCGGGCATAGGCGGTGGGGCGGTTGTCGCCCTGGGCGCAGACGCCCTGGGCGATTTCGTTCTCATGGTGCGGGAAGGTCAGGTCATGGCCGCCACCGTGGATGTCGATGGGCAGGCCCAGGGTCTGTTCAATCATGGCCGAGCATTCGATATGCCAGCCCGGACGCCCCGCGCCCCAGGGGCTGTCCCACACCGGTTCACCCGGTTTCGAGGGCTTCCACATCACGAAATCGGCCGGATTGCGCTTGTAGGGGGCCACTTCGACGCGGGCCCCGGCGATCATGTCGTCCAGGGTGCGGCCAGAAAGCTTGCCGTAGTCGGCAAAACTGCTGGTGTCGAACAGCACATGGCCTTCGGCGGCATAGGCATGGCCGCGTTCGATCAGGGCGGCGATCATGGCCTGCATAGGACCGATGTAGTCGGTGGCGTGCGGCTCGATGGTCGGGCGCAGCACGCCTAACTGGCCCATATCCTCGTGGTAGGCGGTCAGGTAGCGGCGGGTGACCACCCCGATCTCGACGCCTTCCTCGGTCGCCTTGGCGTTGATCTTGTCGTCCACGTCGGTAACGTTGCGGGCATAGACCACAGCGCCTTCGCCGTAGAGGCGGCTCAACAGGCGGAATAGCACGTCGAACACCACGGCCGGCCGAGCGTTGCCGATGTGGGCGTAGTTGTAGACCGTCGGCCCGCAAACATACATCGTCACCCGCTCTGGGTTCGTGGGCGAGAAGGGCACCTTCTTGCGCGTCAGGGTGTTGTGCAGCTTGAGAGTCATGAATCTTGATGTCGCGGGAACTTGCCGGGAGGTAGGCGCTTCCCATATAGCGTTGAGCGTCCGCTGTGGCCATGCTGTGCCGGACGAGCTTATTGGGTGGCACGCGTCACCCCGGGGCGGATGGTGCCCCGGTGCAATTCAGCCCAAGGAAAGCCGGACGCCCTTCGCATGGATGCCTTGACTGGAGACCGCTCCGAAATGGGGGGCGACATCGCTGCCACCGAACGGGTCCGCCCCAGCCGCGAGGAAGCCCTCGCCGCGGTGCGCACCCTGATCGCCTGGGCGGGCGACGACCCTCGCCGGGAAGGCCTGCTCGACACCCCGGCCCGGGTGGCAGACGCCTTTGGCGAATGGTTTGATGGCTATGGTGGCGACGCCGCTGCTGAACTGAGCCGCACCTTCGAGGATTTGCAGGGCTATGACGACATGGTGCTGCTCAGCGGCATCGAGGTGGAAAGTCACTGCGAACATCACATGGCACCGTTCATCGGCAAGGCCACCGTGGCCTACATGCCGCGTGGCAAGGTGGTGGGATTGTCGAAGCTGGCGCGGGTGGTCGACATCTTCGCCCACCGGCTACAGACTCAGGAAACCCTGACCCGCCAGATCGCCGACGCCATGGGCGAGAGCCTCGATGCCAGCGGCGTAGCCGTGCTGATTTCGGCTGAGCACCAGTGCATGAGCACGCGCGGCGTGCGCCACCGGCATGTGGATACCGTAACCACCACCTTCACCGGCCTGTTCAAGTCAGACGCGGATCTGCGGGCGCGGTTCATCGCCCTGGCCAAGAGCTAGGCGTGGGCAGCTTCCCCACCGTCCCCGACAAACAGGCGCTGGAACGCGGAACCCAGATCGCGCCCCGGTTCGATGCCAATGGCCTGATCGCCGCCGTGGTCACCGATATGCTGTCCGGCGAGTTGCTGATGCTGGCCTGGATGAACGATGAAGCACTGCGCCTGACCCTGGATACAGGCTTTGCGCACTATTTCAGCCGCTCGCGCCAGGCCCTCTGGAAGAAGGGCGAGACCAGTGGCCAGCTTCAGGTCGTCGAAGAACTGCGTCTCGACTGCGACCAGGATGCGGTGTGGATCAAGATCCGGGTCCAGGGCGACGGCGGCGCTTGCCACGTGGGATTTAAGTCGTGCTTTTATCGTGTCGCCAGGGACGGTGCACTGGTCGAGGACGGAGCGATCCCGCCGGGTGCGGCTCAGGATGATTGATCCGCGCTAGACCGGGATTGGCGCACTTACGCCTTCGCCCTCATGGGTCACTACAAACCCTTTGATCACGCCGCTTTCGAAGCTGCGGTCCAGCACCGTCGACACGCCCATCAGCTCGCCTTTGGCCTCTGTGCGGGTGAGGGTCAGGCGCACGAAGCCCTTCTGGAACACGTCCATGAACGCAACCTCTGGATTGCGCTTGGAAAAGGCCTCGCCCAGTGGGGTTCCCAGCGGCAGGCTATCGCCCCACCCGCCGCTGGTGATGGCCGTCGCGCCAAATTCTACCCCAACGCGAGTGCCGGCATGGTCGTGCAGATCGTTGACCCAGGCCAGATGACTGTCGCCAGACAGCACCACGGCCCGGGCCTGGGCGCTCTTGATCATGGCATACAGCCTGGTGCGTGCCGCCGGATAGCCATCCCAGCTGCCCAGGTCGAACGGCAGGTCGTAGGCCGACCGCGCCTGCATGTCTGCCAGCGCCCCCTTGTAGTAGCCGGTGATGAAGGCGTTCAGGTCGTCCCAGGCCTTGGCGCTCATCTGGGCCTTCAGATCAGGATTGCTGACCTGGGCGAGGACCACGCCGCTGCCCAGGATTTGCCAGGGCTTGCCGCTCTCGACCGAGGCCTGCAACACGCGCTTGAGCCAGGCTTCTTGCGCGGGGCCAATCATCCGGCGGTCCGGGTTCTGAAGTTTTTTCTTGAATGCGGCGACATCGGGTTCGCCGCTGGCAAGGTGGGGCAGATCGCGGCCGTATGTCAGCAGGGCGTCGCGGGAGGTAAGCCTGGTTTCCAGCATCGTAAAACTGGCCAGGTCGCCGAAATCGAAACTGCGGTTGATGGCGAAAAAGCTCTGGCCGCGGCCCGGATCGCGGATCGGGCTCCATTCGTAAAAGGCCTGAACGGCTGCCTGTTTCCGCACGGTCCACGAACCGTCGGTGGCCGGGTTGTGCGCCTGGGACCCGTCTTTCCAGTCATCGTTGGCAAGGTCGTGATCGTCCCAGCAGCATATCCAGGCGGCGCGGGCGTGGGCGGCCTGCAGCTGCGGGTCGCTGCGGGTCTGGGCGAAGCGCTTGCGATAGTCATCCAGGGTCACGCAGGTGTGGCGCGGCTGGGGCAGGCGGTTCAACTGCACTCCGGTGGGCTGGCCGTAGTCGTTCGGCGTCTCGCCCGCCACCTCGTAGATGTAGTCACCCAGGTGGATCACCGTATCGACGCGCGGCAGTTTGGCGATGGCCTCATAGGCGTTGAAATAGCCGCCCTGATACATCGCGCAGCAGCAGCTGATCAGCACCAGCTCGTCGGTCTTTCCCACCGGCAGGGTGCGCGCCTGGCCCACGGGCGAGACGGTCTTGCCCGCCAGGAAGCGGTAGTAATAGGTCCGTCCGGGCTTCAGCCCCTCAACCTCAACCTTCAGGGTGTTGTCGCGCGCGGGCAGGGCCGTGGCCGTGCCCTTGGCCACAATGCGGCGAAAGGCCCGGTCGCTCGCCACCTGCCAGCGCACCGTCACCGGCCCGGCGGCGGCCCCGGCCGCATGGGTCCAGATCAAGAGACTATCGGCCGCCGGGTCGCCCGCGGCCACGCCATAGGCAAACACGGCCTCCTGAGCCGCCGCGCCTTCTGCCCCGGCCAGACCGGCCCCCGCCGCCAGGGCCGCCATCGCTTGTCGCCGGTTGATCGTCATCTGCCATCGCCTCGCTCGACGCGGGCCACAAGCCACGCCATAGGAATAGGACCACACATCAGGAGCCCCTCCCATGTCCAGCGAAGGCCTTCACGTTCCCCGCGAAAAACTCAGCAGGAACACCTTGAACATGCACTACGCCATCACCTCGCGGATCGAGGAACTTGAGGCGGTGGACTGGTACCGCCAGCGGGCCGACGACTGCGATGATCCCGAGATGAAGGCCATTTTGCTGCACAATGCCAATGAGGAGATCGAACATGCCGCGATGGCGCGGGAATGGATCCGTCGCAACGACGCCCATTTCGGCAAGGAGCTGAAAGAATACCTGTTCACCGAGGGCTCACTGACGCACATCGAAGAACAGGCCGAGGCCAACTCCTGACCCAGGACCTGAGCGATCTGGCGGGCGATCCGGCCGTTGACGCGGACGACGACCATCCCGGCATCCGCCTTGTGGCGCTGAGCGCTGGCGAGGCGGGCGACCGGCTCGACAAGACCCTGGCCGCCCAGCTGCCGGATCTTTCCCGCGCTCGGGTGCAGGCGCTGATGGCCGCCGGCATGGTCAGCCTGGGCGATCACGCCTGCCGTGACCCATCAGCCAAGGCCATGGCGGGGACCTACACCCTGCTGATTCCGCCGCCCGAACCGGCCGACCCCCAGCCTGAGGCCATTGCCCTGTCGGTGTTGTTTGAGGATCAGCATCTGATCGTGGTCAACAAGCCCGCCGGCATGGCCATTCATCCCGGCCCCGGCACGCCCAGCGGCACCTTGGTCAACGCCCTGCTGCATCATTGCGGCGATAGCCTCAGCGGCATCGGCGGGGTGGCGCGCCCCGGCATCGTGCACCGGCTCGACAAGGACACCAGCGGGGTGATGGTCGCCGCCAAGAGTGACGTGGCCCATGCGGGGCTCTCTAAACTGTTCGCCGCCCACGATA
>CANKEA010000107.1 GCA_947480815.1 Caulobacterales bacterium
CGTGCAGGTCAAGAGTGGCCAGGTGCAGCTGGAATCCTCTGCCAAGGGCCGTGGCAAACCCGGACGAGTGCGCGGCGTATTTTACCCCGACCAGGGCCAACCCGCCGCGGCGGCAAAGCCTTAAGGCCCCAAGCATGAGCGTCCAGCCTGTGGCGTCGGACACGTCCGAAGGCCTGTTCGTCGATCAGATCGGCAAGTCGTTCCGCGACCGGGTTGTGGTCAACCATGTCTCGCTGCGTTTGCGCCGGGGCGAGGTGACGGGACTGCTGGGCCCCAACGGTGCAGGTAAGACCACCTGTTTCTATGTGATCACCGGCCTGATCGCCGCCGACTATGGCCGCATCGTGCTCGACGGCGAGGACATTACCGCCCAGCCTATGTTCCAGCGCGCCCGCATGGGCCTGGGGTATCTGCCGCAGGAAGCGTCTATTTTCCGCGGCATGACCGTGTCGCAGAACGTCATGGCCGTGGTGGAACTGCGCGAGCGGAGCTCATCGGTGGCCCGCGCCACGGTGGAGCGCCTGTTGGACGAACTGCGCATCAGCCACCTCAAGAACGCTTCCGCCTTGTCGCTGTCCGGCGGTGAACGGCGGCGGGTGGAAATCGCCAGGGCCCTGGCTAGCGGGCCCAGTTTCATGCTGCTGGACGAACCCTTCGCCGGTATCGACCCCTTGGCCATCGCGGATATCCGCGAGGTGATTAGCTATCTCAAGCGCCGCGGCATCGGCATCCTGATCACCGACCATAATGTGCGCGAGACGCTCGACATCATTGACCGGGCCTCGATCATCCATGCCGGTGAGGTGTTGTTCGAAGGCTCGCCGCAGGAAATCATCGACGATCCGGAAGTGCGACGCGTTTACCTTGGCGACCGCTACGATCGGTAAGTTTGATCCCCATAAACTGGGGAGAAAATGGTAAGCAATATTCGGGCCATTAACCAACCGGTTGCTCTTGCCCGTCTAACCTAACCGCATTCAATTTTCGTTTGGGGAGACAGGCACCTTGGCCCTAGGTCCAAGACTCGAGATGAGACAGAGGCAAGGCCTCGTCATCACGCCGCAACTCCAGCAGGCCATTAAGCTGCTGCAGTTGTCGAACGTGGAGCTGGACGCATATGTCGAAACCGAACTGGAAAAAAACCCGCTATTGACGCGCGAGGACGGCCCGACAGAGCCGCCGGCCGAAACGCCGGTAGAACCTCTGGCGGCTGAGTGTGACCTGGATGCGATGAGCGATTCCGCTGCCAGCGCAGATATGGACGCCAGCCGTGATGACGTATCGCCAGGCGAACGCGCCACCGGCGACGGCCACGATGACTCGGCCGCAGGGTCGGTCGACGGGTCCAAGGCGTCCAAGGGCGGCAGTTTCGAAGACATTGACGAGCTGGACGGCTCACGCGCCAAGGAAAAGAGCCTTGCCGAACATCTGCATGACCAGCTGGCCGTCGCCGGTCTGAACGGTGCCGCGCGGGCGATCGCCGCGGTCCTGATCGACAGCGTGGACGAGGGTGGCTATCTGCGGCTGGACATGGCCGAACTGCTCGAGTGCCTGGGCTGCAGGGCCGAGCTGATCGATAGCGTGCTCAGCGTGTTGCAGGGGTTCGAACCCACAGGGGTCTTTGCCCGCGACGTGCGCGAATGCCTGGCGCTGCAACTGAAGGACAAGAACCGGCTAGACCCGGCCATGAGCGCCCTGCTTGACAACCTACACATGCTGGCGCGGCGCGACCTCGCAGGGCTGAAATCGGCCTGCGGCGTCGACGATGACGAAATGGCCGAGATGATTGCTGAGCTCAAGGCACTAAACCCCCGCCCTGGTGCGGCGTTCGGGGCGGAACCCATTGCGATCCTGGCACCCGACGTGTTCGTCCGCGAAGGCCAGGGTGGCCTTTGGCGTGTGGAGCTTAATTCCTACACCCTGCCGCGCGTCCTGGTCGACCAACGCTACTATGCCCAGGTTTCCGGCGGGGCCCGCACCGATCAGGAAAAAGCCTTCGTTACCGACTGCCTGTCCACCGCCAACTGGCTGGTGAAGAGCCTGGACCAGCGCGCCAAGACGATCCTGAAGGTGGCCAGCGAGATCGTGCGCCAGCAGGACGGATTCCTGGCCTTCGGGGTCGAGGCCCTGCGGCCGCTCAATCTCAAGACCGTCGCCGACGCCATCTCTATGCACGAGAGCACGGTCAGCCGGGTGACATCTAACAAGTCGATCTCCACGCCGCGTGGGGTGTTCGAGATGAAATTCTTCTTTACCGCCTCCATTGCTTCATCGATCGGCGGCGAGGCCCATTCGGCCGAGAGCGTGCGCAACAAGATCAAGAAACTGGTTGAGGCCGAGGTCGGCGAAACCCAGGTGCACTCCGACGACCGTATCGTCGACATCCTGAAAGAGGCCGGCGTCGATATTGCGCGCCGTACGGTGGCCAAATATCGCGAGGCCATGCGAATTCCGTCGTCGATGGAACGCAAGCGACTGCTGCATCAGGCCTAAATCTCCAATCCGTTGCGCATAATGACCGCTTCCATGGCGGTTATGGGGCTCGATCTGACCAAATCCAATACAATCCCGCCCCTAAACCCTGCCCATATCGCGGTGTCGGTGTTGTATCTTGGCAAAGCGAAGGCTATCGGCTGGGTCGATCCGGAGCGCACGGTTTCCGCCGGAACAACGGGGATACCGCGACAAATCGCGCCACGGCAGCGCTGTCGTAGAAATGGTGCCGACGCGGGTCTATTAGGGCATGATCGGCTTGAGGTGTTCGGGGTTGGTGGATTCCCGCTTCGGCGGGACGAGAAAGAGGCTCTATGACGATAGGTGATCTGCTGTATCGCCGCGCCATCGCCCCGCGGGTGACGGCGACGACTAAGCGCCAAGCTCTGACCGTGATCGCGGAAGTCGCCGCACGCACCTTCGATATCGACGCCGGTGAGGCGTTGGTCGCCCTGACGGCGCGAGAAGTCATGGGATCTACGGGTGTCGGGCACGGCGTCGCCATTCCGCACGCTCGCGTGGCCGGATTGAACGGCGTTCATGCCGTGGTGGCACGCCTTGAAAAGCCGATCGACTTCGATTCTCTTGACGGCGAGCCCGTCGACCTGATGGTCGCCCTATTCGCCCCGCCGAACGTTGTGTCTGAACATCTGCGCGCCCTGGCGCGCGTCTCACGCCTGCTGCGGCAAGGCGAGGTGCGCGAGCAGCTGCGCCAGGCCCACTCGGCCGATGCCATCCTCGCCCTGCTGGTGCGTGAAGCCACGTCTTCCGCCGCCTAGCGCGCGGTTTTAATCGGGATACTGACCGGCCGATTCGTCGGGTCAGGCCTGCCCACATCCACATGCAGCAGGCCATTTTCAAGCTTGGCGCCGAAGACCTTCATGCCGTCGGCCAGCACGAAGGCGCGCTGAAAGCCGCGAGCGGCGATGCCTCGATGCAAAAAGGCGCGAGCGATACCGCTGGTGCCGTCGCCAGCGGTATCGCCGTCGCGTCGACCGGTAATGATCAGCTGGCGGTCATCGACCAGGACTTCCAGTTGGGATGCAGAAAATCCGGCCACGGCCAGGGTAATGCGCAAGGCACCGTTGTCTCGCGTCTCCACATTATAGGGTGGATAGGCTTCACCTGCCCCGCGGGCGGCGCGTTCGATCAGGCGCTGGGTATGTTCGAACCCTAGCAGAAAGGGGCTGTCCAGCAGCATGGTGCGTGTCGTCATAGCGAAGCCCTTTGAGGAAGAAGCGACTTCGTTCGCCCCCTAAGGTCCATCAGTGGCACCGTCGAAAGCGAGCCCCACCTATATGGTTATCCGGCGACCACGCTGCAAGATCAGAGGAAAAAGGCGATCCAGCGGCCCATGGCGATGACCCCGACCCAGAACAGCAGCGATAGCCCACCCGCCAGCTTGGCCCGAATAGGCATCACAGCCCCATCGCCCCAACCATCGACGCTGCGCCAAATCGTGTGGTGGAACACCAGCATATTGGTGCCGGCCAGCACCAGCAGAACCATCTTGGCTACGAAGGCCGGATTGGACGCGTAGTAGGTCGGGTGAACGATCACCAATAGCAGGCCGGTGACGAGCGCCAAGGCGAAGGCCCCGAACGTCCAAGGCGTCAGTTCGTCCGACATCCGCCGCACGCTATAGCGCCGCGCCGCCAGGCCCAGGAGGCGCAGGTCAACCATGAACAGCGAGCCCAGTAGCATGCCGACGGCGAGTACGTGCAGCGACTCGAAGGTCGGAAACAGCTTACCCGCGCCGATCTGCTCCGAGACCGGCCATTGCTCTACCTTGTAGAGAACGTCTTCGATCACGGCGGGGATGGGAACGTGAATCATGCGGCCCTCATCGATAGGCAATCCAACGGCCCGCCAGGACGATAAGCACCCAGGCCAACACGGAACCGCCGGCCAAAACCTTGCCGGTCAGGACCCGGGCAGGCGTAGAACTCCAATGGTCGGGATCGCGCCGCAGACCAGAGGCGAGCACCAGGGTCAAGACGATGCCGATGATCAGAAACAGCATCTTGAACAGGAACGAGGGGTTGTCAGCGTACCGGATCGGACGGTTCAGCACCAGCATGCCACCGGTCAAGAACTGCACGGCGAGGGCGCTCCAGGTCCAGGGCAACAGGCGTCGCGCCATTTCAGCCGGCACCTGGCTCGGTGCGGCCCAACCCAGGATGCGCAGGTCCAGCAGAGCGGCTGTGCCGATCACCAGGGTGATACAGACAATATGGATCGACTGGATGGTGGGGCTGACCCAGCCCACGGTCTGAAGCAGGTGGCGAATGGACGTATGCAGGTCGGTGCCGTTCAGCCAGCGGCCGGCCTGGTAGATCTGATCAAGCACTTGGTCGAACAACGCACCGCCCCGATCGTTGCTTTGGCCCGCTTCATACGGCGGTCCTGAGACACCGGATCGAGCAGGCCGGGCCCATTGTCAAGTCTGGGCGCCCGCACAGGCTTGGCGTATGATGGCGGTGATGGACGAAACACCCCGCCCCCGTAAGACCCTCAGCCTTAAAAGCGGCGTGCTTCCGGCAGTCATTGAGGGCCTGCATACCGCCGCGCCGACCGTCGGTGCGCGCGACGTCTGGAAATGTAAGCCCTGTGGTGCCGTTGTGGACCTGGCCAACGGCCAGACGGGCGAGGCCGTACGCTGTGTATCCTGCGGGGCGCGGCTCGGGCTCTATGAGGAATTCCTAAAGTCGGACGATGAGTCGCCCAAGGTGCGCGCGCGCCGCGCCGTATTGCCGCCCCCACCCCCGCCCAAGCCGGCGGCGATCCCCGAGATCAAGGTTCGGCCACGCCGGACGACCTAGCGGCGATCTCCATGGCCCGCGCCAGCTCCAGGTCCAGCGGCGTGAC
>CANKEA010000108.1 GCA_947480815.1 Caulobacterales bacterium
TGACCAACATCACCTTCGAACTGTTGGGCGACCGCATCTTTTATCTGCACGCCAAGGACTTCGTGTGGAACGAAATGCTGCCGGGCATGAGCTGGGCCATGAACGGCACGGGCAATATGGATTACGAACTGTGGCTGGCCCACGTCAGCCGCCTGACTGCCCGTCCGGAAACTTATGTGCTGGTCGAATTCCTGAACAAGGATGAGGAATACGCTCAGGCGCAAAAGAACATCCGGGCGATCGCCGAAAAGATCGGCGTCACCATCCACGGCAAGCAACCGGCATGAGGAACAGGTCCATGAAAAAACAAGTCATGATCGGCCAGATCGTGGTCACACTGGGCCTGGCCCTGTTTCCCGCCCTGGCTATGGCGGCGGATTTCAGCGGCACCTATGTGCGCGACGCAAAGGCGAGCGACCCCAATCCGTTCCCGGTCTACTGGATGCCGCGTAACCCGCCTGCAGCGGGCGGCGGTGGCGGTGCCACCGAAATCGTGTTGCAGCAGTCGGCGTCGAGCCTAAAGATCACCGACCCGGCTAGAATAGCGCGCAACCTGCAGTTGGACGGTAAGCCGCATGTCGAGAACGCCGAGACGGGGATGGTCAAGCAGACCATCACCGCCAGTGTTCAGGGCGACAGCATCGTGGTGGCCACGGTCCTGCCCTATGCGGGCCTGCCCGGCGGGGTGGTGACCAACGTCAATGACACCTGGTCCCTGTCGGCCGACGGCAAGACACTGACCGTGAGCACGGTCCGCTCGACGCCCGCTCTGAACCAGACCTCCAAGCAGGTCTTTACTAAGCGCTAGCCGCTATCGTCTGAAACCCGGAGGGGCACCGTCAAGGTGCCCCTCCGCACTCAGGCCATGTTTTGGCTGATAGACGTCATGAACGAACGGACCGCCCGGTCTGTGTCGCGCGGGGCAGGCGTGTTCCACAGCTCGATGGAGTAGACGCCTTTGAAGCCTCCCACCTCGGCCTTGCGCACGATGCGGCCCACATCATAATCGGTGTGCTGATAGGTGGCCTCGTCAAACGTCAGGCCCTTGGCCGACACGATGTGGGCATAGGGCATCGCCGACTGCAGATCGTCGTACCGGTCGCCCGGCGCTGACCACTCGCCCCAGTCCACTTCCGCTCGGCAGAAGTCGTCACCGACCGCCTTGACCATGGCCGCTAGATTATGCGGGTCGGAGGTGTAGCCGCCGTGGTTTTCCAGGAGAACGCGCACGCCGATTGACCGGCCGTAGGCCGCAACGCGCCGCAGGGTGTCGACCGCCGCGTCCATGTTCACGACGCCTTTGGTCTTGTTGACGTTCACGCGGATCGACTGGGCGCCTAGGATCCTTGCCTTGTCGAGCCAGGCCTTACAGGCGTCGACCGTCTGGTCGCGGGCCGCCGCGTCCAACTGATCCATCGGCGGCGTGCTCTCGACCTCAATACTGACGATGGACACCCCGACGTCGTCTGCAGCCGCCTTGATCTGACGGCAAAACTCCGGCGTGGCCGCCGCCGCCCCTGCCGCCCCCGACGGGCCGAACTGCTGGTCCCATAGCTCAACTTTGGTCAGGCCGAACCGCTCCTTGACGTAGCGCGGGAAGATCAGGTGCGACAGGCGCGGTAAGACCGCCGGATCGGCGAACCGCCAGCCGTCGTAATTGGCCCGATAGCTGGACGTGCTGAGGCAAAGGCGCTCCAGTTTGCGGGCCGGAATAGCCAAGGCAGCATTAGTCTGAGCCATCGCAGCCTGGCCGACCAGCGGCGCGGCCATGGCACAGGCCAGAAATGAGCGTCTCCTCATGGCGTCCCCTTTTGCGAGCGATCACGTTGGGCCCATTCAACCGGAAAAGGTCCGCCCGCGCCACACGGCATTCAAGGTTGGCGGGTAACAGCCCTCCGATGACGCCGATGCCGCGCCTTAGCCGGTAGGGTCTCGGAACGATCACATCGTGGCCTAGACCAGTGGATAGGCCTCCGCCCGCACATCGTCCGCCGAGGCACCGGGCTCCAGGTGTTTCAGCGAGAAGACGCGGAACTCAAAGCCGATGCGCGGTTGGTTCATTTGCGGCGTGACATAGGTCCGATGGATCACGTCTTGGCTGAAGACTAGGCTGTCACCCAGCGCCATAGCGGGCGCGAGGACATTGTCTCCGTACGCGGCGACAATGCGGTCTGGGTCGATGCTGATGGCGTCATAACCCGAAGCTTCGGTGCTAGCGGTCTTGCGCTCGAACCCAGGCTGCCCCGGGTCACGCACGATTTCAATCCCCGGCGATTTGGTCCCAGAACCGGGGTCCAATGGAATCCAGCAGTTAAGCACGCCCCTTACACGACGGTCCTGGTTGTAGCTGTCCTGATGGAAGGGAAGCGCGCTCAGAGCAGAATAGGGGGGCTGCAGGTTGCGCGAGGCGATACGTTCAGGGGCCAGATAAAGCGTGTCATCGTCAAAATAGGCCTGGCAGAGCCTCTGGTAGAAACTTCCGTGGAACATGCGTGCTAGGAACTCCAAATCGAGCCGGCCCTCGATCATCAACCAGTTGAGCACCACCGTGCCCTGTTCGTGATAGCGCAGGGTCATAGGCGAGGCCGTCCCGGACGCCACGCGTTCAGCGCGGTTTTCGCAATACCCGACAATGGCTTGGCGCAGTGTTGCTAGATCTTGGGGCACCCATACCCCCCGCAATACTGCCGAACCAAATTGGGAGATTTCCCGGGCGGCGTCCGAGGGGGAGGGGCCGGTCGGGGAGTCCGCTGTGCCTCGCGGCGGGGGGCTGGTCATCGGACATCCTTGGGGTTTGCTGCGGGTCACGAGAGCATGGGTGGCGCGGCGGATGCCAGGCTTTTGAACTGACCGCCCGGAAAACGACCGCTGCCCGGCTCGGCCATCGAGCGCCTCGGGCGGAAAGCGGTTGAACGTGGCTTCAAAGATTCTGCTCTAAGATTCTAGAATCGATCAAGTTTTATCATTTTATGGATTGATTCAGCCCAAGATCATCGTGATCTAGGGTAAGGCATAAGAGGCGCCCGCGTCGGGCTGCCACTGCCTCCAACCGGAGATTCTATGGCTTCACCCTTCCTCGCCATCGACTGGGGCACAACGAACCTGCGCGCCTGGGTGGTGGGAACAGACGGTCGTGCCCTGCGATCCAAGGACTTTGCCCTGGGCGTCGGCAAGCTCTCGCCCGGCGAAGCGGCCAAGCGTTTCTTCGACACCGTGCGCCCGGAGATGAGCGCCGAGGATCTGCCAACGCTGATGTGCGGTATGATCGGCTCGAACCTGGGCTGGGTGCAGGTTCCCTATCTGCAGTGCCCCATAGACATGGCCGGCCTGCAAAAGGGTCTGAGCCGTGTGGACACCCCGGGGTCACCGGTCTGGATCGTGCCGGGGCTGCGTTGCCAGCGGCCGGACGGCGGGCCCGACGTGATGCGCGGCGAGGAAACCCATGTGCTGGGTTGGGCCGCAGCGGACCTGTTACGGATGAAGGGCGAGTACCTGATCTGCCATCCAGGCACTCACACCAAGTGGGTGCGGCTTGTGGACGGCCGGCTCGAGAGCTTCGTCACCTCGATGACGGGCGAGTTGTTCGAGGTGCTCAGGAAGTACAGTGTCCTGCAGGTCCGCGACTCCGACGACGTCCAGGCCGCCTTCGATGATGGGCTCACCGCGGCTGGAGACGGCAGTGCACTCGCTTCACGCCTGTTTACGGCCCGCGCCCGGGTGGTGGGCGGCGACATGTCGCCCGAATGGGTGAAGTCCTATCTGTCTGGCCTGCTGATCGGAGCTGAAATCGTTGGTGTGCCGCCGCTGCTTGGCGTTCGCCCGCAGACACCGGTGGCGGTGATCGGCGACCTGAAGCTCGCTAGTCACTATATGAGGGCGCTGCAGGCGTCCGGCTATGTCGCCAGCCTCCACGACGGCGTCGACGCGGTATTGGCAGGCCTGAAGGCTATAGCGGAAGGAGTCCTTGATCATGAGCGCATTTGAGGATGCCTTCGCCGAGATGCCTATAGTCGCGATCCTTCGAGGCGTGCGCGCCGCCGAAGTGGTGGCAGTAGCCGAGGCCCTTTACGCCAGCGGCATTCGGATCGTCGAGGTCCCGATGAACTCTCCTGACCCGATCGAGGCTATCGCCGCGCTCCAGGCGATGCGCGGACGCATGGTTTGGGGCGCGGGTACCATTCTGCGCGCCGCCGATGTCGACAACGTCGCGCAAGCGGGCGGCCATATCGTTGTGTCGCCCAATACGAACGTTGCTGTGATCCGGCGTTCCGTTGAGTGCGGCCTAACGCCCATGCCGGGGTTCGCCACCGCATCGGAGGCATTCCTCGCGCTGGAGTCCGGCGCGCGCTGTTTGAAACTATTTCCGGCCTCGACCTATGGCCCAGGTCACCTTAAGGCCCTGAAGGCGGTGTTACCGAGCGAGGCTGTGGCAATCCCTGTGGGCGGGGTCGGACCGGCGCACATGGCAGACTGGTGGGCGGCGGGCGCGCGGGGTTTCGGCCTTGGCTCGGAGGTCTACAAGGCAGGCATGGCCCCAGACGAAGTCGGCCGCCGGGCGGCGGAAGCGGTCGCAACCCTGTGGGCTGTCCGGAACGGCTAGGACGCATGGGCACGAACCGTCGCTAGCATCTCATTGATGCTCGCCTCCGCCGGCGTGGGGTGACTTAAGCTGACGCGGTCGGCGTAATATCGCGCCAGATAGCTGACCAAGGACGGTTAGGCGGTGAACGCGTAGACCCTCGTTAATGACCAGGGTGCCAGCGCCGTCATTCTCGATGACGGTGGAGCGATTGCCGAGATTTGCGTGTTCGTCCGCCACGCCCCCCGCGACGCCGGAGGCGCTGTCCACTCCCGCCAGGAACTTCGGCCTTTATTCAAGACCGCCGTTCCTGGCGTCCCACTCTCCGCCTGTCCTCCGGTTGGCTTCTCTGGCCTGGCCGATTTAGCCGCGGATACGCACGCCGATCGTGTAGTAGCGGCCGAGCGTGTCTTCCAGCGGGTTGATGAAGCCGCCCTGCAGGCCCGGCACGGTGCCGGCGCCGCCGAAGACGCCGTAGGGCGTCGGTTGCCGGTCGAACAGGTTCTGGATCGACAGGAAGAAGTTGGCGTCACCCATTTTGTAGCCGATCGTGGCGTTGGTGTAGGCAATGGTCGGCAGATCGCCGCTCACGTCGTAGACGAGCGTCGGATCGGCATTCCACTTCATCGAGCTGAACCAACGCTCCTGCAGGTCTAGCGACCAGTCGCCGCGCTGATACTTCACGAAGCCTGCCACGCGCCACACCGGCTGGGGGGCGGCA
>CANKEA010000109.1 GCA_947480815.1 Caulobacterales bacterium
CTCGCCTGGGCGAGGATCACAGGCTGGAAATGCGCGGCTTTGGGGCCGTCGCCCAGTCGGCCCTGACCGCCGACCGCGCCATCGAGATGACATCGCGCGGCCTGCCGTCCACCTTCGTGCCGGGGCGCAATCTGGTGTTCTTCAACTTCGCCGCCGCCCTGGCCGACCGACGCGGCCTCACCCACCTGGTCGGCGGCATGTGCGAGACGGACTACTCCGGCTATCCCGACTGCCGACGCGATACCTTGGATGCGCTGGAAAAGGCGCTCAACCTGGGCATGGAGCGCAACTTCGTCATCGATACCCCGCTGATGAAGCTGACCAAGGCGCAGACCTGGGCGCTCGCCAAGGGTCTGGGGGGCGAAACCCTGGTCGAGATCATCCGGTGCGATACCCACACCTGCTACCTGGGAACGCGCGGCGAACTGCACGCCTGGGGCCACGGCTGCGGAACCTGCCCGGCCTGCGACCTGCGCCGCAGGGGCTGGGACGAATGGGTCGCCTCGGGGCAGCCAGCGCTCAATCCATGACCTATTCGGTGAAGGAAATTTTCCTGACCCTGCAGGGCGAGGGCGGTCAGGCCGGGCGGGTGGCGGTGTTCTGCCGCTTTACCGGCTGCAACCTCTGGACCGGGCGTGAACAGGACCGTGCCGCGGCCATCTGCAATTTCTGTGACACGGATTTTATCGGTACCGACGGGCAGGGCGGCGGCAAGTTCGCCGATGCCGTCGCGCTGGCGGAAGCTGTGCTGGCCGTCTGGACCGGTGGCGCGGGTGAGCGGCTGGTGGTCTGCACGGGCGGTGAGCCGCTGTTACAGCTGGACGTAGCGCTTGTTGCCGCTTTCAAGGCGCGTGGTTTTGCAATCGCTGTCGAGACCAATGGTACGCAAATTCCTCCGTCCGGCATTGATTGGCTGTGTGTCAGCCCCAAGGCAAATGCGACGGTCGTGGTCGGCGCAGGCCAGGAATTAAAGCTGGTTTACCCCCAAGCTGGCGTCGATCCGGCGGCCTTCGAGGGCCTGGATTTCGAACGGTTCTATCTGCAGCCGATGGACGGCCCCGCGCGCGAGGCCAACACGGCCGCAGCGGTCGCCTATTGCCTTACCCACCCTCGTTGGCGTTTAAGCGTGCAGACGCATAAATATCTGGGCCTGCCCTGAGGACTTAAAGCCTCCCAGGCCCCCTGATCAAAAGACCTTAAATGTCCGAACCTATTTTCGAGATCACGAAGGCCGCAGCCTTCGACGCCGCCCATTTCCTGGAAGAGGGGCCGCCAGAGCACCGCTACCGGCGTATGCACGGCCATTCATTCCGCGTCGAAGCCAGTGTGCGCGGCGCGCGGGCACCCGGCGACGCCTGGGTTGCAGACCTTGCCACCCTCGACTCTGCTCTCAGCGCCGCAGCGGCCGAACTGGATCATGGCCTATTGAACGACAAACCAGGGCTGGATCGGCCGACGCTTGAGCAGCTCTGCCTGCATTTCGCCGCCAAGCTGACGCCGGCGTTTCCGCACCTGTCGAAGGTGGTGGTCAGCCGTCCGACTATTGGCGAGACCTGCACCCTGCAACTCTAGACCGCGCCAGGGCTCAGCGCGCTTTACCTGTTCGGCTGTCGCCTGGGATAATGGCCTTGCCGACCGCCACGGTGCCCTTGGCTGCCGCGCCGATAACCGCACCGGTTACACCGATGGCCGTTCCCGCCACCGTGCCCACCGCCATGGCGATACAGCCCTGAGCGCTCAGCGCCACGGCGGACAGAAGGACGATCAGGGCAAGCTTGCGCGTCATTTTATCAGAATGGTCCAAAGCCTGGGGCGTTCAGGCTCAAGCGGTTCAAAGAGTGTCGACGAGCACAACTTCGGCGTCGGAAAGCGCCTTAACCAGGATCGTCGGCTCATTCTTGATCGCCGCGCCGTCGCGCAGGCTCAGTTTCACGCCATTGACCTCGATCTCGCCCTTGGAAGCGACGAGGTATACGTGGCGATGCTGTCCCAGCGTCCAGTTGGCTTCCTCGCCAGCTTTGAGGCTGATTCCGGCCATGCGGGCGTCAGCGCGGATCTTAAGGGCGTCGGTGTCTGCGTCATAACCGCTGGCCAGCACCACAAACTTGCCCGAGCGGTCGGCTTCCGGAAACCGCTTTGCGCCCCAGTCCGGCGCACCGCCTACGCCGCGCGGCATGATCCAGATTTGGAACAGGGTCGTGGTCTCGTCTTCCAGATTATACTCTGCATGGCGTACGCCATTGCCGGCGCTCATCACCTGCACATCGCCTGCGCCGGTGCGGCCCTCATTGCCCATGCTGTCCTTGTGGGTGATCGCCCCGCTGCGAACATAGGTGATGATTTCCATGTTCTCGTGGCCGTGCGGCGGAAAGCCCGATTTGGGGCCGATCTCGTCGTCATTCCAAACCCGCAGGTCTCCCCAGCCCATGCGGTTGGGATCGTACCAGTTGGCAAACGAGAAATGGTGCCGGGCGTTGAGCCAGCCGTGGTTGGCGTGGCCCAGTTTCTCGAAAGGACGGCGGTCAATCATCGGAGACTTCCTATTGGGCCGAGGCGATCAGCCCTTGCCGTAATATTGCAAAGAACGCAGTTGCGAATGTCAACGCCTGCTGGTCTTGCCGGGCATGAACGCACCACCGCCGGTCTGGGCGCGATGCCGCAAATAGGCGTCGGCCAGGACGCAGGCGGTCATGGCCTCCACGACTGGCGCACCGCGAATGCCGACGCAGGGGTCGTGACGGCCCTTGGTGCGCAGGTGCACGCTCTCACCCGCCTCATTGATGGTGTCCCTCGGGGTCAGGATCGACGATGTGGGCTTGAACGCCACCCGCGCCACCACCGGCGCACCCGTCGATATGCCGCCAAGAATGCCGCCGGCGTGGTTGGAGGTGAATTCTGGCCCATCCTTGCCCATGATCATTTCGTCGGCATTCTGTTCGCCTGACCAGGCGGCGGAGTCGAACCCCGCACCGATCTCAACGCCCTTGGCCGCGTTGATCGACATCAGGGCCGCCGCCAGTTCGCCATCTAGCTTGCCATAAAGTGGTGCGCCCCAGCCTGCCGGCACGCCGCTGGCCTCCACCTCGATAATGGCACCAGTGGACGAGCCCGCCTTGCGCACCTCTTCAAGGTGCTTTTCCCACACCGGCACGATGGAGGCGTCTGGCGCCCAGAATGGATTTTTCTGTGTCTGGGCCCAGTTAAACTTCGACCGGTTGATTTTGTGCGGACCGATCTGCACCACGGCGGCGCGAATCTTCACCTCGGGCAGGATCAATCGCGCAATCGCGCCTGCCGCCACGCGCGCCGCGGTCTCGCGCGCACTGGATCGGCCGCCACCGCGATAGTCGCGCACGCCGTATTTGGCGAAATAGGTGTAGTCGGCATGGCCGGGGCGGAACGCTTCAGCGATCTCGCCATAGTCTTTTGATCGCTGATCGGTGTTCTCGATCATCAGCAGGATCGGTGTGCCGGTCGTGACCATGCCCATTGTGCGGGCGTCTTCGAACACGCCGGACAATATCTTCACGGCGTCCGGTTCCTGCCGCTGGGTGACGAACTTTCCCTGGCCGGGCTTGCGCTTGTCGAGCCACACCTGGATCAGCTTTGGCGTCAGCTTGATTCCTGGAGGGCAGCCGTCAACAACGCAGCCAAGTGCGGGCCCGTGGCTCTCGCCCCAGGTGGTGACACGGAAAAGATGGCCGAAGCTGTTGTGCGACATGCTGGCGCTAATATCCGGTTTTTGCGCCGTCGCCCAGATCAGGCCCGGTGGTGATCATGCCGCCCAGGTGGCCGCGAAACGGCGCAATAGGCTGCGGGCGGTGCTCTCGGTGATCTGCGCCGCGGGTTCTAATCGCAGAAACAGGTCGCCGCGCGGATGTTCGGCCCGCGCCGGCAGGCCCTGACCCGCCAGGCGGACTAGGCCATGCTGTCCGGCGCTTTGGGTGATCCAGACAATGCGGCGGCCCAGCGGCGTCTCCAGCGGCACGCGTCCGCCGGCATTCAACACAGAATGGTCTATGGCGGCGGTCAGCCAAAGGTCGTGGCCGCGCACCTGAATGTCGTTTTCTTCGAGGATCGCGATGCGAAACAGGCGTTTGCCGGCGCGCACCAGATCATCGGCGCGTATACCGCCGGGCAGGGCGATACGCACACGCTTGCCTTGCAACACAGGGCTCAACACTGTTCCGCCTTGCAAGGCGGTGTGCGGATTGATCGCCAAGGTTTCGGCCAGTGGCTCGGTCTGGGCCGTCTGATCCTCAGGCAAAAGCGTCTGGGCGGGCGGGGGAAGCGAGTTGCGCAGCAGATGATAGGCATCGAGGATGGCGCGGAAGCGGGCAGCGTCGCCCGATGGCCGGTCGGGATGGGCGATCTTGGCTGCCTCGCGGAAGGCCGCGCGCAGTGAATGGTCGTCTGCGTCCGGCGACACCCCCAACAGGATGCAGGCGGATTGTTGTGCGACGCTCAGCGGTCCCCAGCTCATGGGCGCCAGACTGCCGCGCCATAGTCAATTTGGCGTTAAGCCTGCTGCCGTCTCGTCTTGTCCGTCAAACCTCGGCTATAGAACCCCCATGTCTGACCAGACCCTCATCCCGCCCTCGCCCAGCCAAGCCGACTATGAAGCGGCTGAGCAGGCCGCCGCCCCCTCGCTCGATCCAAGCCGCGACCCGCTGGACCTTTTCGCGGAATGGATGGCCGAGGCGGTAAAATCCGAGCCAAACGACCCCAATGCCATGACCCTAGCCACGGTCGACGCCGACGGCGCGCCGGACGGGCGGATCGTATTGCTCAAGGCACTCGACGCGCGGGGGTTCTCCTTCTTCACCAACCTGAACAGCGCCAAGGGGCAGGAGTTGGCTGCCAATCCGCGCGCTGCCTTGGTCTTTCACTGGAAATCTCTGCACCGACAGGTGCGCGTGCGCGGCGCGATCGAGCGGGTCAGTGATGCTGAAGCCGACGCCTATTTCGCCACCCGCAGCCGGGTCAGCCGTCTTGGGGCCTGGGCTTCTGACCAATCCAAGACCCTGTCGGAACCGGCCTTGCTCCGTGGCAGGCTTGAGGGGATGCAAAAGCGCTTCGAAGGCATCGAGCCGCCCCGGCCGCCGCATTGGTCGGGCTATCGGCTGATCCCCCAGGCGATCGAGTTCTGGCGCGATGGCGCATTTCGTCTGCATGAAAGGCTGGTGTTCGAACGCGCGGTAGAAGGCTCACCCTGGAGCGCGCGACGGCTCTTTCCATGACCCACCCGGCGGAAAACGCGCTTTTCGCCGAATTGTCGGACTGGTTCTCGCA
>CANKEA010000110.1 GCA_947480815.1 Caulobacterales bacterium
AAACTTGGGCTCACCTGGATTACCTTGATGCGCTAGGACCTGACCTATAACTGCAGCTTCAGCGGCGGCGCGCCAGCCGACGCGGCCCTCGCCAGTAGTAGCGAACAGCAACCGCCGCCGCTGCGCGCCGGCGTATTACGCTGGAACGGCATAAGCATTCGGTTTGATGCCAAACAGGCCGATGCCGATCCGATCAGCGGCGGCAAGCCACTGGGCTATGTGTTTAGCCGCAACAGTGCGGAAATTGGCGGCCTTGATCTGGGCGGCGGCTTGTTACCACCCAGTGTCTTTCTGCCGCCTAAGGGTGCCACTGACCGAGTTGCAATGATGGTTGCGGCGCTAAGCCTGGTCTACTTCCAGGACCCGGGCGGACAGTAACCCTCACCCCGTCAGCCTTGGCATTTCCCGCAGGTCTGCCGTTCGGCGCGCCGCAAAGAAAAAGGCACCCCGCCGAAAGCGGAGCGCCAAAATCCTTCAAATCATCTCCGCCAAGCCGCTCGGGACGAACCCGAGGGTGACCGTATTATTGCGCTTTAGCTGTCCAGGAACGACCGCAGCTTGCGGCTCCGACTTGGGTGCTTGAGTTTCCGCAGCGCCTTGGCTTCGATCTGCCGGATGCGTTCACGGGTCACGCTGAACTGTTGGCCGACTTCCTCCAGGGTGTGGTCGGTGTTCATGCCGATGCCAAAGCGCATGCGCAGCACGCGCTCCTCGCGGGGCGTGAGCGATGCCAGAACCCGGGTGGTCGTCTCGCGCAGGTTGCTCTGGATTGCCGCGTCGATGGGCAGGATGGCGTTCTTGTCTTCGATGAAGTCGCCCAGATGGCTGTCTTCTTCGTCGCCAATCGGTGTCTCGAGGCTGATCGGCTCCTTGGCGATCTTCAGGACCTTGCGCACCTTTTCCAGCGGCATGGCCAGTTTCTCGGCCAGTTCTTCCGGGGTCGGCTCGCGGCCGATCTCATGCAGCATCTGCCGGCTGGTGCGAACGATCTTATTGATCGTCTCGATCATGTGCACCGGGATTCGGATGGTTCGGGCCTGGTCGGCGATCGAACGGGTGATCGCCTGACGAATCCACCACGTGGCGTAGGTGGAGAACTTATAGCCGCGGCGGTATTCGAACTTATCAACCGCCTTCATCAGGCCAATATTACCTTCCTGAATCAGGTCCAGGAACTGCAGGCCGCGGTTGGTATATTTCTTCGCGATAGAGATCACGAGGCGCAGATTGGCCTCGACCATTTCCTTCTTGGCCTGGCGGGCCTCGCGTTCGCCCTTCTGCACGGTCTGAACGATGCGCCGATAGTCATCGATGGGCACGCCGGTTTCCGACGCAAGGGCTGCGACCTCGTTGCGGATTTCCCGGATCTGGCCGGCGTCGTTCTCGGCGAACTTGGTCCAGCGCACGCCCAAGGTCTTGACGTTGGTGGTCCATTCCGGATGCAGCTCCGCACCGAAATAGGCTTTTAGGAACTCTGTGCGCGAGATGCCGTAGCTGTCCGCAAGGCGCAAAAGCCGGCCTTCCAGCGCCACAAGGCGGCGGTTGATCGCATAGAGCTGATCGACCAGGGCCTCGATGCGGTTGTTGTTGAGCTTCAAGGTCTTCAGCTTGCCGACAATCAGGCGGCCGGCAGCGTCATAGGCCTTGCGGTCCTTGTCGCTGAGTTCGGCACCCTGCAGGCGCTGCGCCATGAGTTTGTCCTGTAGCTTGCGGAATCCCTCAAAGGCGTCGGCGATGGCATCCAGGGTTTCCATCACCCCTTCGCGCAGCTCCGCCTCCATCGCGCTGACCGTGGGGCCGGCACCGTCGTCGAAATCGTCGTCGTCGTCGCCCTCGCCCTCGCCCTTGGGCTCGGCACCGAGTTCGGGCTCAGGCTTGGCCTCGACATCCTCTTCTGCGCCCTCAGCACCCTCGGCGGCAGCGCCGTCGCTCAGGGGAGCGGCCACGCCGTTGACCGCGCTGTAGGTCTGATCGAGATCGATAACCTCGCGCAGCAGGATGCGCCCCGTGCCCAGTTCTTCGCGCCACACTATGATGGCTTCAAACGTCAGGGCACTTTCGCAAAGGCCGCGGATCATGGCGTCGCGGCCGGCCTCGATACGTTTAGCGATGGCGATCTCGCCCTCGCGGCTCAACAGCTCGACGCTGCCCATCTCGCGCAGATACATCCGCACCGGGTCGTCGGTGCGGTCATAGGCCGCAGGCTTGTCGCTCTCGATGACGGCCTGCTCTTCTCGGACCACCACCTCGCCGCCCTCAGCGTCCGTGGCGTCTTCCTCAGCCTCGACGACGTTGACGCCCATTTCGCTGAGCATAGCCAGGGTGTCTTCGATGGCTTCAGAGGTCACTTCCTCACTCGGAAGCACCTTGTTCAGCTCATCCATCGTCACATAGCCGCGCGCCTTGGCCTGTTTGATGAATTTCTTGACGCCAGCATCGGTCAGGTCGAGCAGCGGACCATCGCTGGTGGTTTCGGGCGCTTCGGCCGTGGTGTTCGTGGTCATGCAAAGTCTCCGCTTCGGCGCGCCGCCCGTGCAAGGACGACGCCGAAGATGGTTAAGGCGCGGCCGTTTTGCGGCCTGCTATTGGGTTGGGGCTGTAGCGCCGCTTTCCGTCCACAAATCCCCCGATCGCAATTGCCGTCTCAGTCCGTCACGCTCCGTTTTCAGACGCCGCAAGCCATCCATATCCGAACCCGCCGCAAGATCGCTCTTTGCGGAGGCAATGGCTTCTTCTAGCGCCGCGAGGCGGCATTGAACTTCAAACGCAAACGACCACTGGGATCTAGCGGCGACGAGGGTGACATCCGGTTTGAGGAAGGGCGCGCCCGATTTCGCAGCGGCCCGGTCGATGTCATTCAGCAGCCTATCAAATCCACTGACGCGCAAATGGCGATGAAGCGCTGCAGAGTCAAGCGAGTCACTTTCAATTCTTAAGGCAACAATCGTTTGAGCCAGGCGGTCGAGTGCCGGATCGCCGAACCCATTCCGCTCCAGAGTCTCTAGGCAATCTTCGATACAGTGCGGGTCTGTTAGCGCGGCCTTGGCTAAGGCGGCGGCCAAGGGTTCCAGATCGCCGGCAAGACGGCGCGCAGCAGCGACGCCCTCGGCGGTCGGCGGGCGATTCTGGGGCGGTTCGCCAAACCGGCCTTGGCGGTAGGGCCTGCCGGTCCATGCGGGCCGAACGGCCGGGGCGAACAGGGCGTCAAGACGACCCAGCAGGTCGTAGCGATAGGCGTTTGCCAGGTCCTTATCGGCGATCGAAGCCGACAAGGTCCGCAGCCGCCCCTTGAGGCCGGCGCGGCGCTCGGGCGTATCCAGGGTTTCCAGCTCGCGCTCGCGCACGAACAAGGCCTCTACCACGGGGGTGGTATTCGACAGCTGACTTTTAAGCGCCGCCGCCCCTTGCTCGCGCAGGACCTCGTCGGGGTCTTTGCCGCCGCTCACCAAGGCAAACTTGAAGCTGCGGCCGGGTTTCAGCAGCGGTAGGGCACGGTCGATGGTGCGCCCCGCCGCCCGCCGGCCGGCGGCATCGCCATCGAAACACAAGGTCGGCTCGGGGTGCAGCCGCCAGAGCAGCTCCATCTGGCTCTCGGTCAGGGCGGTGCCCATGGGGGCCGCGGCGGCGATACCGGCCCTCTGGCAGGCGATCACGTCCATATAGCCCTCGACCACCACCAGATCACCCTGCTCTGCCGCCGGCACCGAGTGCAGGATCTTGCGGGCCTCGGCGAGCCCGTAGAGCGTGCGGCCCTTGTCGAACAGGGCGGTATCGGGACCATTGAGGTACTTCGCCTTGGCATTGGGATCGAGCGCCCGACCACCGAACGAAACCAGCCGCCCGCGCGCATCGGCGATCGGAAACATCAGCCGGTCGCGAAAGCGGTCGTAGGGGGCGGTTCCATCCTCTGGCGCGATTAGCAGCCCGGCCTCGATAAGCTCGCCCGGCTTTGCACCCTTGGCGATCAGATAGTCCTTCAGACCCGTGCGTCCGCCGGGCGCCAGCCCCAGCCGAAAACGCGGCCACTCGCTTTGCGGCAGACCCCGTCGCTCCAGATAGGCCCGGGCGTCTGCGCCAACCGGGCGTAGAAGCTCAGCCTCGAACCTGGCGGCCGCCAGTTCCAACCAATCGGCCAGGCCGGCGCGGGTCTTTTCCTGCTGGGCGGCGATAGGATCGGGTGCGGGCAGGGCCATGCCCGCCTCGCCCGCCAGACTCTCGATGGCCTCAATGAAGCTGAGACGTTCAGTCTCCTGCAGAAAGGTAATGATATCGCCGTGCTTGCCGCTGGAAAAGTCATGGAAAAAGCCCTTGTCGTCGTTGACGAAAAACGACGGAGACTTCTCCTTGCTGAAGGGCGAGAGGCCGACATACTCGCGCCCCTGCCGCTTGAGCTTGACCTTGCGTCCGATCACGTCGGACGGGCGAAGCCGCGATTTCAGCTCATCCAGGAATTTATCGTCGAACCGCACATCGCCTTATAGCCGTTCAGGCGGGAGACGGAAATAAAGCCGATAGTGGCGCAGCCTTGCGCCACAGCAAAGCGGGAACGAATTCGCCCGAGCCTGGCAAAACGCCACCGGGCCTGCCTCCGCTGTGCCCTGACGCTGTAAGCTCGGCCTTGCCGATTCGAGCGGCTAGGCTATCGCCTCACGTCAACGACGCGTTCAAGCGCCGACCCTAGGAGGGACCATCATGCGGAAGAGTCTGCTGGCTACCACGCTTGCCATCGCCACATCCATCGCGGCCTCAAGCTGGGCGCAGACGCCCACATCTAAGGCGACCGATCCGCTGGCGATCGGCGGCAAGGATACAGCCTGGTTTATGGATCGGATCAACCGGCCCGACCTCGACAGTGAGCCACAGGCTCCGTTCAAACTGGCTGGGAATGTCTATTATATCGGGGCCAACAACATTGCCTCGATCCTGATCGCCACGCCAAAGGGCTTGATCCTGATCGACACCGGCACTCAGAAAATGGCCTCGGTGGTTTTTCCCAACATGGTCAAGCTCGGCTTCAAACCGGCCGACATCAAGTTGATGCTGTTAAGCCACGCCCACTACGACCACATGGAGACGATGGAGACGATCCGCCGCCTGACGGGAGCGACGGTGGCGGCGCTTGAGCCAGAGCTCCCGGCGCTGACCAGCGGCCACGACCTGGGGCCGAACGAGACCTGGGGCCAGGAGCCGCTTGAAGTCGGCCGGATTCTTCAGAGCGGCGACGATATCGCACTGGGCGGCACGCATATCACTGTGGTCTGGACCCCCGGCCATACCCCC
>CANKEA010000111.1 GCA_947480815.1 Caulobacterales bacterium
CTCGATGTCCTGGTCCAGAAGCGCCGCAACAAGGCTGCCGCGCTGAAGCTTCTGAGGAAGCTCCTCAAACACCAGGGTGTTCATCCGGAAACGATCATCACGGACGGCCTGGCCTCATACCGTGCCGCGGCCAGGATCCTGGGTCTTTCCGATCGTCACCGACCAGGCGGAATGCGGGAAAATAATCGGGCCGAAAACTCCCACCTGATGATCCGACGACGAGAGCGAAAGCAGCAGAAGTTCAAGTCCCAGGGCTCAGCCCAACGGTTCCTTTCCAGCCACGCAGCTATCTACAACACCTTCAATACCCAGACCCATCTGATCTCCAGGACCGGCCTTCGAACCCTACGGGCCGGCGCTCATGAGGCTTGGGCGGCTGCTACCATCGCCGCCTGATCTGCGGGGTTGGGGGAGGGGCTATTCCGGCTTGACCGACTTAACCTGTCAGTTCCGGCGGAGGGGAATAGTCGTCCTCGCTGACTTCACCTGTCAGTTCCCGTTGATGTGTTTTGAGTACGGTGCCGTTGGGTGACGACCTTCGAGAAGCCAGCCAGAAAGCTTGGAAAGCCCCAGGGCTTCATCGACCGGTTCTGGAAACGGTTCAGGCGAAGTTCAGAGATCTATGAATTTGGCCGCTGAGCGACCGGCGAACGCCGCCTGCGGCGGCGCGCATGGACCGTCTTGTACTTCAGTCGTCGCCAGCCGATCACCACGCCGCTCACTGAGATGATCAGCCCGCCTGCCGACAGCGCCCAGACTAGGATGTCCCATACCGGCCGGCTGTGCAGCAGCACCGGCAGATCGAAGTCGTGCAGGAAATTGAACAGCCACCGCTCTGTGCGGTCGCTGCGGTTCAGGCTTCCCAGCACTTGGCCGGTCAGCGGGTCAATGTGGAACCAAGTCGCCGGAGGGTCGTCAAACTGCACCCGGAGCACCGGCAACACCGCGTCACTGTGGTGGCCGTACCAGTAGATGTCTTCTTCCGTCAGCCGCGCGGCGCTGATCACGCGCCTATCCGGCATCAAGCTGCGGGCATTGTGGAATAGGTCCGGGTCGGTCAGCCCCGCGGGTGCGGCCGTGCGGCTATCGAGTAGCGTGCGGCTCCCGTCGGCGCCGCTGACCACGACCAGTGCGCGACCGTCTACCCAGACGAAGCGCACATCCCGTGCCCCTTCGGTGGCCGCCCTCAAGCGCGGGAAGTTTATCTCGAAGAGAGGCTCCCTCTGGCCAGCATATCGAACGAGCGCCGGCGTGTCCGGTGACGAGCGGGCGAACCAGTTGAAGGGATTGACCGAGAGCCACCCGGAAAAAATCCATGTGGTCAGGATCAGGCCGGTGATCAGCCCCCCGATGTGATGCCATTTCATCCACCCTTGGTAGGGCGACACCTCGTGGCCGTGATAGCGCCGCTTTAACCTCAGCCGCAAAATGCCGATCCATACTCCGGTGACCGCGCCTATGATGCCGCCGCCGGAAGTCCACATGATCACTTGGCGCCAAACCTCAACGTCGGTGCGGATGCTGGTCAGGTAGATCCAGTGAGGGATTGATCCAAGCCAGTTCCAGAACCGCTCGCCGCGGGTGGAGTTCTGCACGACTTCGCCCGTGGTCGAGGACACGTAGAGCTGAGTACCCGCCGCATCCGCCAGACGAATCCGATGCAACGGTCGATGCGGATTAAAGCCCCCCGCGACCGTCCATTGGTCGCGCTCGATCGTCGCCACCTCGCGGATAGCCGCGCCGCGCGAAAAACGGCGCGCAATGGTCGTGGCCACCGCTGGCGAAATGGCCTCGATTATTTGGCCGTCGCGGGCCGAAACCGTCCAGCGCCGCTGCGCCTGGACGATACGGTAGACTGGCTGGCCGGCCATCATCTGAAGCCGGAACTGCGTCGGGAAGGCGGTTACGCCGGACGCCTTCAGCGCCGACGTGGGATCAACCCGTACCTGCGCCCACTCGATGGTTTCGAGCGCGGAGAGCCGCTCCCTTTCCGTCACCGACGGATAAGGAACGTACATCATCACTAGGCCTGAGGCGAACCAGGCGACGAAGAGTATGCAGGCGGCGATGCCCAGCCATCTGTGGCCGATGTAGAGCCATTTGCGTCCGATCTTCAGAGCGCGCTTCAAGATGACCCGTTCTAGAACCGACCGGTCAGGCGCAATTCCGCCGCCCGCGGCCGCGCCAGAATCCTCTGTGTGTTGCCATAGCTGGAGGTCGCGTAGATCTCATCCAGGGCATTGAACAGTTGCAGGTTCAGGGCCAAGTTCGGCCGCAACTCCCACTCAACCCCGGCGTCTGCCGCCGTGTAGCTCGGGAGGATCAGCTTGGGATCGTTGCTATTGTCCCCGAATTGGCGGCCTACGTAGCGGGCACCGCCATAGACTCGCCAGTTCTGCGCGAACGCCCAGCTGAGCCAGATGTTGGCGCTCTTCTCGGGCGTATCCGGCGGCGTCAGGCCTTTGCGCGAAACGGGAACGCCGCCAACGATCTCGGTAAAGTCGTCGTAATTGGCGTCCAGAACCGTGCCGTTGGCCTCGAAGCTCCAGCCTGCGCCAAGTTTCACCGCAAGCGATGCTTCCACCCCCTTCGAGGAGCGTTGGCCTACCTGGACCTGTACGGTCGGGTTCGCCCGGTCTCGGGTGAGCAGCTTGTTCTTGACGATGTCGTAGGCTGCGACCGTCCATTCGCCTCGACCGCCGAGGAACAAACCCTTGATGCCCGCCTCCCATTGTCTGCCCGTCGACAGCTCAAACGGCGCCTGCCCTGCCGATGTGGTGATCAGCGAACCAAGTGGATCGCTGCCCGTGGCATATTGAGCGTAGAAAGACGTGTTTGAGTTCGGCGCATAGACCACCCCGAGGCGATAGCCGATATCGTCCAACGTGCGGTTCACCTGCTCGACGTTGGTCAAGAGGTTGAGCCGGCGCACATGGTAGCTGTCGAACCGCATGCCACCTACCAGCGAGAGCTGGTCGGTAAGTTTCAGCTGATCTTCGGCGAAGATTCCATACTGCCCGGTTTTAGTTCGGTAGCGCGGGATGAAAGACGCTTCTTTGATGATGTAGTTGCCTGGGTCGGGCCGGAACGGGTCAAGGAAAGTGGTCGTCCCTGGGAAACCGTCGTTGGTGTGCTGGAACCGGACCTTGTTGAACTCGGCCCCGACAACAAAGGTATTCTTCAATGGCCCAAGGTCGTGCTGGACACTAACGTCAACGGTATCGCCCCACTGCATCTCATCGTGCAGGATGGGGATGTAGTCGGTGCGCTCAACGCGTCTGCCGGGGGGATCGTAGATGTAGGTCTCGGCGTTGCGCCATTCACGGTCGCTGGTCAGGCGGTAAAGTGCGTTGCGCACTCGCACCCCGTTGGCCGCGCTCCATTCCGCGCGCAGCTGGGTCATGTTGTCCTTGAAGCGCATGCGGGCGTCTGCGACGTTGTAGTTCAAGTCGCGCGTCCGATTGTCGATGCCCCCATTGATTAGCGGCGTGCCGAAATACTTCATCGGCGACTGGTCGCCGTAGTCGTTGGACAGGATAAAGCTTAGGGTTTCGGAGGGCTGCCAGCGCATGGATCCGGAAAGCGCCAAGCTCTCGGAGCCACCCCGCTCCACATAGCCCTGTGACCCGTTGCGGCTGACATCGACGCGGTAAGACAGGTCCGGGCTAATCGGTCCTCCGGCACCAAGCGCCAGACGATAGGTCTCGTCGCTGCCGTAGGCTGCTTGGACGTCATAGGCGGCCATGCCAGGTTTGGGCCGCTTTGGGATTACGTTCACTGCGCCGCCTAGGGCTCCCTGGCCGAACAGAACGGAGGCGGGGCCGCGCAGCACTTCGACCTGCTCCACCGTCCATGGATCGAAGGGGAAGGTCACGGTGCCGGCGCCGACGAACAGCCGCATGCCATCGAACAGTGTCATCACCGATCCGACACCAGAGAAGCCGCGCGCCGCAAACGAGGCGGTCGACCCGTTGCCGGGGTCGTTCTGTTGGACAATCCCAGTCGAGCGCGAGATGGCGTTGGCTAGGCTAATGTCGCCGCGGGCCCGAATGGCGTCTCCGGAGAGGATTTCAATGCTAGCCGGCGTTTCGATCGCCTTCAGGCCAAGACGGCTGCCGGTCGCGGCGGTTTCCTTCAGGTTAAGCGAACCGGGGCGCCCGCCCATTACCTCGACGCCCGATACGGTGGCCTGTGCGTTGGCCGTACCTACCTGGATCGCCAAGGCCAGCATCGCTATCGAAGCGCGCGCGCCCAATTCAAAAGCCCGACCCAATACACCCTCCCATTGCAATTCTGCGGACCGCCCCCGGACGGCCTACATCGCAATACGTGGCACCATCGACATTCCCTCTGCATGATTAAAAAAAGGGCGCTATCAATCCGTAATCGACGCTTTTGCGCCGGGTCTCAGCGGCGAACATCGGGCCGGGTCGAGGTCCGCAGCGATGCGGTGCATCTGGTCCTGCATGGCCAGGCCTTTGAGGATCGGCGTGCCGATCTGGCGTTGATCGAGATCGGCCGGCGCCTTGTCGAGGGCGAGCATGCGGTTGAGGAACCTGGCTGCGCCTTTGGTGTGCGGATCATACTTCCGCAAAGGCTGGTTTTACGAGGCGGACGTTGCACCCTAAAGGGTGCGACCATCGCCCAGAAGCCTGCCGCTAAACTCGCCTTGGCCAAGCTTGTAAAGCGCGGTCACGCTGAACTTCTGCGCCGCAAGGCATCGCCGTTCACCCAGTCGGGTGAGCACAGGCACGCTACTGCCCCCATAACCCAGCATGAACGCAACATCTGTCGCCTGGCGTTTATGGACCCGCAGTTGCAACGCCAGATTTTACAGGGGGAAGCACCCTATCGGGTGAAGCCCGCCACGGTGATAAAGCGCCCCATGCCTCTGGCCTGGGCCGATCAGCGCCAGTGGCTCGAGAATCTCGCAGCAACTGATCCCTGTTAGCGGCAATTACGGTCCCTGTTATGGGACATAAGATTCCCTGTTAGCGGGCAGGGAAGTTCCCTGTTCTTCAACCTAGCCAAAAAAAGACAAACTAGCCTCAACGCCAACAGGCGTTGGGGTTTTTGCGTGTGTGAACTGCCCCACCGCCTTGCCTGATACGCGAAATGACCCGGTAACAGGGAATAACAGGGAAAACGGGCTTCAAAACAGCCAAAACCGTCAGGTTTTTAGGGGCCGGAGAATCTTGCCGAAAATGGGCAAAAACGGCGGAATTTTACGCCGAAATCTACGCGCGTAATGACGGATTAGGGTCCAAAAACCCAAGGC
>CANKEA010000112.1 GCA_947480815.1 Caulobacterales bacterium
CGCCGTTCGGGTCTGAAAATGAAGGAAGACATGACCCCGGGTAAGGACTTCACGGTGTGGTTCAACACCTCGCGTGACGGCTCACCGACCGGCTATGTCCGTGGCGTTCTGGTCGGCGGCAAGCGGGTCAACCTGCAAGCCGACTACACAACACCAGACGCGAAATAAGCGACACTGGTCGGCCAAGGGCCGCTATCGGATCGATCACAATGGGCCGTCAGGCGAAAGCCTGGCGGCCTTTTGCTGCGCGTTCGCCGAATGGCGTTGGAAAAAGTCGCAGCGGGGCCTAGGTTTTTGCAACAGAATTGAAATTCTATATCCCCCTGCCGGGTGTAAACTGCGCCTTAAAGCAGACCCCCCAACCCAGGATCGACACCGATGACCGCATCGACCGCTTCTATCCCCCCATCATACGACGCAGAGGCCCGCCGCTATTCTGGTGTGGCCATGGCGCTGCACGGGTTGATCGCCCTTGGCATCGTCGCCCAGATCGGTCTGGGCTGGTACATGGGCACGCTCGAGGGCAAGGCCGGAAAAGCCGTTGAGGCGATCCACATTCCGCTGGGCCTCACGGTATTGATGCTGACCGTCTTACGCCTAGCGTGGCGGCTGATCCATCGTCCGCCGGCCATGCCTGCCGGACTGAAAAGCTGGGAAAAGCATATGGCAGAGGCGGTGCACGTGCTGTTCTATGGGCTGATGCTGGCCATTCCCCTCACCGGCTGGTTCATGGAATCGATCGGGCCGCGGCCGCTGCCGTTCTGGGCCGGAACCGCGTTTCCACACTTCCCCGGCGTCAGCGCTATCATCGCGGGGCAGAACAAACGCGAGATCAAGGACACGCTCGAATTTGTTCATGGCACGCCGCTGGTCTGGGCCACGATCGCCCTGGTGGCACTGCATGTGGTCGGAGCGATCAAACACCAGTTTGACGGCAACCCCGTGCTGTACCGGATGATACCCTTCTTCAAACGCCACTGACGGGCGCAGGCATGGCCTAACGCGAGTTGGGCGGCTAGCGCGCCTTTGGGGCGGGCAGGGTCAAACGATAGACCAGCACCATGTTGTCGTTCTCGCCCTCTCCCCGTGGCGGCTTGATCGCGGCGTCAAAATCCTGGCGGTTGAGGCGACCGTGGGCGGTGATGAAGTCGTTGTCGTTGCTGACCAGCAGCAGTACGTCGTTGGGTGCCTTGGGATCCAGCGCCGGTGCCAGGGCCAGCCCCTCCCACTTTTCTGACAGCGACATCGGGTCTGACGGATCGGTCTTCAGATTGATGCCGAACCGCCCCAAGGCCGCTGGGTCGAGCAGATTGACCACTTCCGCCAGCCGCACCGGCTTGACCGCCGGATCAAGCTTGCCGCCGGGCGCGACCGGCATTGCGCTGGTCTCGAATAGGGTCCCGGCCAGGTTGGTGGCCCCTTGGGTACTGACCAGCAATACGCTCTTGAATACTGGGCTATTGGCGGCGTTGGCATCGCCGCCACGGCCAACGCTGTCACGCGCCAGCACCAGGAAGTGTGTCGCATCCAGTGCGGTCAGCTCTGAAACTGCCGCTGTGGCGCTGGGCGGCCCGCCCTGGCCCTCGTGGTCCACCACCGGCAAGGTCATGACATAGTGCGCGACGGGCGCTTTGGGCGTACGGGTTTTGCTGATGTCGTAGACCAGAATGCGGGTGTTGTTGCGCGTCTGTGCCCCCATGCCGGTGTCTTGGATCGTGGCGCTCTGCAGCACGGCAACCAAGGTCTTACCGTCAGGAGTAACAGACACCCCTTCCAGCCCCTGATTGTTGCGACGGCCGGTATCGGGGGCCTTGTCGCCGGCGAAACGGATCTTCCCGCCCACCATGGGCAGCAGCGCGGGCGGCGCTTGGATGGTGCCCAGCCATTTTCCGGTGGGGCTGAAATAGTAGATCCCGGCGGCATATTCGTCGGACAGATAAAATGATCCGTCCGCTAGTTGGGTCATGGATTCGGAGTCCAGGCTTATCCGGCCTGCGCCCTCGCCCGAGGTCGGGCTAGGCAGGCTGAGCCCGTCGCGGACCACCACGCCGGCACCAGGGTCTTTGCCGGTCAGGGCGGCACCGGCGGCATCTTTCAGCAGCAGGCCGCCGTCTGGCTTGAGGATCAGAACCCCCGTGGCCGTATCGAAAGCGATGCGGTTGGCACCGATACGGCTTTTGTAGTCGGTGGTTCCTGGCACACCGCCCACATTGTTCGGGCCACGGTCTGGAAGGGTGTAGAGCGTCCCGCTATAGACGGTGCCCTTTCGGCGCCACGCAGCCTGATTGAGCGCAAGCCCGGAAAACGAGCCCAGGCTGTCGCCGGTGAAATCGAGCGTTGCGGCCGGCAAGCGGCCAACCCCAATCAGCCCCTTGTTCACATAGTCCAAGCCATCAAGACGGATCGAAACGGGGCCCGCCCGGCTGACCAGGTGCGGGGCCACATATTGCGCTTCAACCGTGCCGGTTAGACCGGCCTTGCTCAGCTCGCTGCGTGCGGCTGCAATCTTTTGGGCAAGGTCTGGGCTGCGCCAAAGCGCGCCCACCAGGGCCACAGCCAGCACATGGCTGGCTTCGGTGTCGGAATGGTAGTGGGCGCCGCAAATTTCACGGCTGTAGGCGTAGTCGGACGCCCGCGTCTCGATCGCCTGGGCCTTTTCCGGAAGCAGGGCAGCGAGGGCCAGACCCAGGGAATAGCCGGTCAGGGAATGGCCACTGGGATAAGAGCTGAGCGGATCCTTGGTCAGTTGGCCGCCATCGCAGGGGACGATGCTGGGATCATAGGCCCAGGGTCGTTTGCGCTTAAACACTGCCTTGGCACCCTCGGCCCGTTTGCGTTCGTCATCGACGATGGCCAACAGGGCGGCCGTGGCCGGCAGGCTCGACAGATCGAATGTGGGGCCCAGGGTCTGGGCATAGGCCGAAACATCCTCATGCTTGTCGTCCCAAACAGCCTGGGCGAGCCGCTCGGGCGTGCGTGTCGCCACCAGGCGATGCACCTCGGCCAGCTCCGCCAAATGCCGCGATGATCCATCCGCCGGGGGCGGGGGAACCAGCAGGCGCGGATCAACCTCCTCGGGGCGAACGTATCGCTTCGGTGCGGGCCTTGCGGTCACTCGTGGCGCTGGGGCCTGGGCACCAGCAAGGCCAGGGTCGGCCAGAACAAAGACAGCCATGAGGCTGGCGGCGAAACCACTGAGGGTTCTGGTCATGGCAGCCTTCGGTCTAGAGGGTCGGCGCGGCCCGGTGCGGACCGCGCCAGCTATCTGGGCTAGAAATTGGCCTTGATCGAGACCTGGAAGTTCCGCTCCGGCTGCCAGTAGTATTGATCATAGGGCACGGTCTTGCCCGGTTTGATCGAGACGCTCTTCTGGCTGTCGAGCAGATTGTAGACCGCTGCCTCGATCCGGTAGCGGTCGAAGCTGTACACCACGGTGAAGTCGGTAGAGTTGTAGGCGTTGATCTTATAGGCGTCCGGCTCACCTTCGGCGGCCCATTGGTCGCCGGTGTACTTATCGACAAGCGATACCGACCAATTGCCGTCACGGTAAATGCCGCCGAGCGAAGCGGTAGAGCGCGGCGCGTTGGCGATCTGTTTGCCGCCGGCGACCACGAACGGAACACCGCCCAGGATCGCGCTCGCGCCCAGGGCCTTGGCAGAGTTGAGCGAGGCGTTACCGAACGCGAACCAATGGTCGGCTACGGCAACCGTCAGCGCCCCTTCTATGCCCTTATAGCGAGCCCCGCCGAGGTTGAAGAACACCGTCTCGCTGCCCACCGTGGTCGACTGCAGCTTGTTCTGGAACTCCACGTCGTAGATGTCGCCGTCAAAGGTGATCTTGTTGCCATGATAGACCGTACCGATCTGGTAGTTGGTCGACTGTTGCGGAACCAGATCGTTCAGGTTGGGATTAACCTTCTGGGTGGCGCTGATGTCGGGCACCAGGAAGCCGGTGGCGTACTGGGCGTAGGCCGACCAATTGTCGCGGATTTTGTAGTTTCCGGTCAGGAAATACAGGGTCTTGGAGAAGGTCTTGGAGCCGTGGAACGGCAATCGTGACGACTGGTTCACATCCGCGTCGACGTGAATTTTCTCGTTCATATACTTCAAGCCGGGCGTAATCGTCAGCTTAGGGCTGACTTTCCACACCACGTCGATAAACGGCTCGTACTGAGTCCAGCCCGAGTACTGCAGATATTCAAGGTACTGCGGCGTATTGGGATAGCCCGCCACAACCTTCTGGCGGAAATCGGTGACCTTGCTCGGCGCGCCCAGGCTGGCCGTGGCGTCGTAATCGGCACGGTAGCGCGGGCCCGTATCAGCCTTGTCCGACCAGAGGCCCGTCTTGGTGGTGCCGAACGGCACATCCTGGTCGATGTGCAGGATATTGCCGTAGATCTTGTAGACGTTGAGCTTGGTGTATCCGGGGACATGGCCGTTAGCTATCAGCTTGCCATTGGGAACCAGGGTGACGCCCAGGCCCTTGCCAGCCGCAATATCCGCAGGCGTCAGGGTCGCGTCCAGCGCCGATTCCGTGTCGTTCTTGTAGTAGTAGGAATAGACCGTGTCCTCGAGGCGCGTGCTCGGTGTCACGTCACCCGTCAGCTTGGCATAGTTGAAGTAGGTGTGCTTGGTGACGACGTTGTATTTGTAATAGGTAGGCAGGCTGGGGTTGTCAGTCAGGGCGAAGTTCTTGCCAAAGGCCTTGGTCTGATCGAGCGTCGCGCCCGAACTGTCGTTGGTATAGACCTTGGTGAAGTTCCAGGTGCCGAGCGTCGTCACCTTCCAGGATCCAACCAGCGGCACCACGGCACGGATCAGCTGGTTATAGGCCGTAGCGCCGCTGTGGCTCAGGTACCCGTCGGTTTTCAGCTCCTGGAAGTTCAGCAGAAACTTAGCATTGTTCAGTTGGGCGATTCCGCCGCTGCTGAGCTTAGTTACCGACTCCAGGGTGTTCCAGGAGCCAACCGTTAAGGACTGCGAGCCGCCGCGCACGTCGCTGACTTCCGGAGAGAACAAATTGACCGAGCCACCGAAGCTGGCGACACCCAATTGGCTGGCTTCGCCGGGGCCGCGGTCAACCACCACGCCGCCAATAGTCGAGGACGGGAAGAACGAGGTCGAGTGGTGCGTCGGGCCATTGGCGTCGCCCCATGGAATACCGTCATAGGTGATGTTGTATTCGCCGTCCTTGAACCCGCGCAGGGTGCTCTTGGCCTCGCCAAGGCCCGGGCCGTTGAACGAGGTGCCCGACATGCTGGGCGTGAGGTTGACGATC
>CANKEA010000113.1 GCA_947480815.1 Caulobacterales bacterium
CAGGGCCGGATTGCTGACGCTGTTGACGCCGATGGCGTCCATGAAATTCAGCGTCTCGCTGATCTTGTTGGACAGTTCGCGGTAGCGCGCGCCCTGCGGGCTGTGCTCGACAAAGCCGAGGTTCCAACGGTGAACATTGTGCAGATCCGCATAGCCGCCGGTCGCGAAGGCCCGTAGCAGGTTCAGGGTCGCAGCAGATTGACCATAGGCCTTAAGCAGGCGCTGCGGATCGGGCGCGCGCTCCTGCGCCGAAAAGCCCATGCCGTTGATGTTATCCCCGCGATAGGATGGCAGCTCCACGCCATCCTTGACCTCAACCGGGCTAGAGCGCGGCTTGGCGAACTGTCCCGCCATACGGCCCACCTTCACAACCGGCTTTCCGCCGGCGAAGGTCAGCACCACGGCCATTTGCAGGATCAGCCGGAACGTATCGCGGATACTATCGGCGGCGAATTCCTTGAAGCTCTCGGCACAATCACCGCCCTGCAACAGGAAGGCACGGCCTTGCGCGACTTCGCCCAACTGCGACTTCAATCGACGCGCCTCGCCGGCAAACACCAGCGGCGGCATTCGGCGCAGTTCCGCTTCCACTGCAGTTAGGGCGGCGGGTTCAGGATAGTCGCTCGGAATATGTTTGGCGGGCAAAGACCGCCAGGACGACGGGGTCCAGCGAGAGGTCATGGGGACGTTTCCAACGAAGGCGGCGCTTTTAGTACAAAGTGACGACCGAGGCAAAGGACGGCGATTGGCAGCATAGGTTGCAGCCTAGGCCGAAGGCCAGGCCCGGCGTAGCATGGCGAGGGTGGCGACGGTCAGAAAACCCAGGGCGACCCACCATTCTTGCCACACGCCAAAGCTGATACCGCCGATGATCAGATAGGCGGTCAGGGCCCCTGCTCCCGCAGCCGCGTGTGAGGGGTTGGCGCGGGCCAGCACCGCTAGGGTGGCGGCAATCCAACCGGTTAGGGCGGCCGCTAAGGCTGCACCCGGGGCGCCGAGCTCAAGCCAGATCTGCAGGGCAGCATTGTGCGTATGCAGCGGTATAGCGATGCCGAAGGTACGGCTGGCGTCGATACCCCAGCCCCGTAATGGATGGTGGGCGGCCATGGCAGCCGCGAAACTCCAGATATCCAGCCGGGCCGCCCATGAGGCGGCCACATGCTGATGCAGCTTGGCGATCGTACCGTTCCGCAGGGACTCTAAGATCAGTAGCGGGGCCAGGGTGAATACGGCCACGCCCAGCGCAAGCAACAGCCGCGCGGCGGCAGAGCCGATCCACCGAACCGTCAGCCAGACTACCCCACCCGCAATCAAGGCATAGAGCGGCGCATCAGCCCCCAAGAGGCGCTCGGCCGCCAACACCGCCCCGGCCATCAACGCCAGCGGAACAATGGCAACACGCCAGCCAAGGCGGCTGGCGGCCTGGGCGGCAGGCCAGAACAGCAGGGCAATGGCATAGGCGGCCCCAGCGATATTGCGTCGGGCCAAATCGGGCCGGATCGGCTGGCCGATCATCACCTTCAACGCTTGGTAGATGCCCGCACCGGCCAGGGCGTCGGCGATCAGCAGCAGCGACAGCAAGGCCAGGCCCACCGCTAGGATCACCGCCCCGCGCCGGGCCAGATGCGGCGGCAAGGCGGCGAGGCCGGCGACCATCGATAACCCCCCGGCAATCTGGAGCAGCAGCTTCAAGGCGATTGCGTTCGGCAGCTTGCTGGGGTGGAATGGGCTCCACAGATAGCTCAGGGTCATCCAGGCCAGGACGAGCGCCAGGATCGCCAGTGGCCACAGGTCGATCCGTCGATCCTTGATCAGCAGCGGCACCGCGATGAGACCGCCTAGCCCGACCAGGGGCGAAAATCCCAGCGGCGCCAGGTAAGCGACCAATGGAATCCAGCCCAGGATAAACAGCAGCCCATGCCCGCTCCAGCGCGCGGCGGTCGCCTTCCAGTCGCCACGCTCCCTCGCCAGGCTCATCAGCCGACGCTAAGCCCCGTCGGGGTGGATTTCTCGCGCAGGGTGATCAGCTCCTCCGCCAGGGTGGGATGCACCGCGCAGGTGCTGTCCCACTGCGCCTTGGTGACGCCCAGTTTCAGGGCGACAGCGGCCATCTGGATAATCTCCGGCGCATCGGGACCCACCACATGGACGCCCAGGATGCGGTCACTGTCGGGCTCGACCACCAGTTTGACGAGCGCCCGCTCCGCCTTGCTGGCGAAGGAAATTTTCATCGGCCGGAACCGCGACATGTAGATATCCACCTCGCCGTATTGTTTCCGCGCATCGCCCTCGCTCAATCCCACGGTGCCAATCGGCGGCTGGGAGAAGACGGCGGTGGCGACATCAGCGTGCTCGAAGCTCATCGGCTTGCGGTGAAATTCGGTGGAGACGAAGGCTGCAGCCTCGCGGATCGCCACGGGCGTCAAGTTGATGCGGTCGGTCACATCGCCCACGGCCCAGATATTGGCGACATTGGTTCTGGAATAGTCATCGACCTGCACGGCGCCGGCGGCGTTCAGCGCCACCCCGGCCGCGTCCAGACCCAGGCCGCCAACATAGGGCGCGCGCCCGGTAGCGAACATCACCTGATCGGTCTCGAAGGCCGTGTCATTGCTCAGGTGGTTGACCAGGCCCGTGTCCGTCTTCTCGATCCGCCTGTGGGTAATGCCCAGGATGATGCGGATACCGCGCCTTTCCATCTCTTCGGCCACATGCCGGCGCACGTCGTCATCGAAACCGCGCAGTATATTCTCGCCGCGATAAACCAGCGTAACTTCTGATCCCAAGCCATTGAAAATTCCTGCAAATTCAACAGCGATATAGCCAGCACCAACAACGGTTACGCGCTTGGGCAGCTCGGGCAGATGGAAGGCTTCTTCCGAGGTGATCGCGTGCTCAATCCCATCCAGCGCCGTCGGCTTGACCGGCCGCCCGCCGGTCGCGATCAGAATCCGTTCAGCGGTATAGGTTCCAGCATCGTCGCCCGTCATCTCGATGGTATGGGCGTCTTTCAGCACGGCGCGCCCGAACAGCAGCCTGGCCCCCGCCTTGCTCAGGTTGGCGACATAAAGGCCCGACAGCCGAGCGATCTCAACGTCCTTGGCGGTGATGAACCGCGTCCAGTCGAACGTCGCCGAGATAGGGCTCCAACCGTAGCTCTCTGATAATAAGAAATGGTGCGAATATTCAGAGGCATAAACCATAAACTTCTTGGGCACACAGCCGCGCACCACACAGGTTCCCCCGACGCGATATTCCTCGGCCACCGCCACGCGCGCACCGGTCATCGCCGCCAGCCGTCCCGCGCGCACACCGCCCGAACCGGCACCGATCACAAAGAGATCGTAGTCGTAGGTCTGGCTCATTACGCCCTCACGGCAGAAGTTCAGTCACACGGCCGTCTGCCCCGCCGATGAGTGCCAGGTCGGCCAAGCCCAGGAAAAGGCCATGATCGACAACGCCGGTCACGCCTTTCAGCGCCTCCGCCAAGGCCCAGGGATCAGCGATAGCGCCGCAATCAATCTCATAAATCAGGTTTCCGCCATCGGTACGGAACGGCTCGCCGCCCTGCTTGCGCAACTTGGGGACCATGGCGATGTCGGCGTCAGCCAGTACATCGCAGATGCGGCGCGATGTGCCCTTATAGGCGAAGGCCGCCACCTCGACGGGCAGGGGAAAGGCACCCAGGCGCTTCACCGCCTTACCGGCATCGGCGATTACCACGCAGCGGCGACTGGCCTCCCAGACCAATTTCTCACGCAACAGCGCACCACCACCGCCCTTGATCAACTCCAGCTCAGGCCCGATTTCGTCGGCCCCGTCGACGGTAATGTCGATAACCGAGACCTCGTCCACGCCAATCACGATCAAGCCCAGCTCGCGCGCCAGGGCGGCCGTAGCCTCAGAGGTCGGCACGCCACGGATGTCGATCTTCCGCGCCGCTAGGGCCCGGACGAAATGGGCCGCGGTCGAGCCTGTGCCCAGCCCCACGACCTGCCCCGACTTGATCAAGGCGGCGGCGGCCTCGCCGGCTATGCGTGTCTGCCCATCGGGGTCGAGTGAAACGGCGGAAGTCATTTGGCTTTCTTCGCCTCCTTGCCCGCGCGGAAGGCTTTGGCCCAGCCGGGCTTATTGACCTGGGCCGCGCGCCCAAGCGCCAGTGCGTCGGCTTCGACGTCTTTTGTGATCACCGATCCGGTGCCGGTCATGGCCCGGTCGCCCACGCTGACAGGCGCGACCAACAGGCTATTAGAGCCGATGAAGGCCCCCTCGCCCACATGGGTGTCGAACTTCTCGAAGCCGTCGTAGTTGCAGAAGATGGTGCCGGCCCCGATGTTCGCCCCTGCCCCCACGCTGCCATCGCCCAGATAGCTTAGGTGGTTGGCCTTCGCGCCCGTGCCGATCTTGACCTTCTTCACCTCGACGAAGTTCCCGATGTGGGCGCCCGCACCGATGTCCGCTCCCGGCCGCAGGCGAGCGTAGGGGCCGATGATTGCCCTTTCGCGCACGTGAGCCCCTTCCAGATGGCTGAAAGCCCTGATCTGCGCGCCAGCCTCAACTGTGACGCCGGGCCCGAATACAACGTTGGGTTCAAGAGTAACGCCGGCGGAAATCTTGGTGTCCCAACAGAGGAACACCGTCTGCGGGGCGCTCATCGCCACGCCAGCATCCAGAGCGTCGCGGCGGCGACTGCCCTGCCAGATGGCCTCGGCGGCGGCCAGCTCTGCCTGGCTATTGACCCCTTGCACCGCCGATTCCGGCGCCATGGCAGCGCGGGTATGCAGGTCTCGGCCATGGGCCAGGCCGACGATATCGGTCAGGTAGTACTCGCCCTTGCTGTTTTCATTGGTGACTTGGCTGAGCAGGTCGAACAGCAAAGCCCGGTCGGCCGCCAGCACGCCGCTGTTGCAGTGCTTAATCGCGAGCACATTGGCGTCGGCCTCCTTGGCCTCGACAATGCGCAGTAACGTACCTTGCGGATCGATGATCAGCCGACCGTAATCGCCTGGATCGTGGGCCACGAAGCCCAGCACGGCTAGGTCCGCGCCTGTCTCGCGCAGGTCGAATAGCGGCAGCACAGCGGGGGCCCGTAACAGCGGGCAGTCGGCATAGGTCACCACCACATCGCCATCGAAACCCGCCAGGGCCGTCTTGGCGGCCAGCACGGCGTGGGCCGTGCCCAGCGGCGGGTCCTGGATCGCCACAGCCTCGGCACCCAGGCGTTTTTTCACATTCTCGCCCACCGCCGGGCTGTGAATTCCAACCA
>CANKEA010000114.1 GCA_947480815.1 Caulobacterales bacterium
CGCTGCTCCAGCAGAACTCGAGGAAACCCCATGCGCCTTCGGGTTGCCACCTGGAACGTCAACTCGGTGCGTTTGCGGGTCGAGCAAGCCGGTCGACTGATGGACGAGCACGGTATCGACGTCCTGTGCATGCAAGAGATCAAGTGCCAAGAGCACGAGTTTCCGCGCGACGAATTCACCGCTATCGGCCTGCCGCACTTAAAGATCGCCGGCCAGAAGGGCTGGCATGGTGTGGCCATTGCCTCGCGCCTGCCGCTCGATCCGGTGGCACCCCTGGATGTCTGTCGCGAGGGCCATGCCCGCTGTGTGCAGGCGTCTGTCGCCGGGGTTGAAATCCAGAACTTCTACATTCCAGCCGGCGGCGATGTGGCCGATCGCGCGTTGAACAAGAAATTCGATCACAAACTGGACTTCTACGAGACGCTTACCGCTGAGATGGCGATACGCGATCCGAAAAAGCCGCTGATCGTCACGGGCGACCTGAATGTGGCCCCTGGCGAGTTTGATGTCTGGAACCACCGCCACATGAGCAAGATCGTCAGCCATACGCAGGTAGAGGTCGAGGCCTTCGCGGCGCTGATGGGATCGATGGGCTTTGCCAACCTGCTGCGCGAAGCCACACCCGAACCCGAGAAGCTCGCCAGCTGGTGGAGCTACCGCGCCGCCGACTTCCGCCAAAGCAATCGCGGCCTGCTGCTCGACCACATCCTGATCAGCCCGGGTCTGAAAGACGCTGCCTTTGCCGGCGGCAAGCCGCAGGCTCGAGTGCTGGACCATGTCCGAGCGTGGGAAAGGCCCAGCGATCACGCGCCGGTGATCGCGGATTTCGCGGTCTAGGCGCTAGGGCTCTAGCCGGTACCCGCCCGGTTCGGTGATCAACAGCTTGGCGTGCGCCGGGTCAGGCTCGATTTTCTGGCGCAGGCGATAGACGTGAGTCTCTAGGGTGTGGGTCGTGACCCCAGCGTTGTAGCCCCATACCTCGGCCAATAATTCCTCACGCGTGACCGGCTTTTCGCCGGCACGGTAAAGATATTTCAGGATCGAGGTTTCCTTCTCGGTCAGGCGAATCTTGCCGCCCCTATCGTCGAGCAGTTGTTTGGCGCTGGGTCGGAAAATATAGGGGCCAATGCGGAAAAGCGCATCTTCGCTGGCCTCGTGACTGCGCACCTGAGCCCGAATTCGGGCCAGCAGCACGCCGAAACGGAAGGGCTTGGTGACATAGTCGTTGGCACCGGCATCCAAGCCCAGGATGGCATCCGAATCACTTGCCGCAGCGGTCAGCATGATGATCGGCTGGGCGGCACCGCCCTTGCGCATCAGGCGGCAGGCTTCACGACCATCCATGTCGGGCAGGTCGACATCGAGCAAAATGAGATCGGGGCGCAGCTCTCGCACCGCCCTGATGCCTTCTGCCGCGGTTCCGGCCTCCTTGGCATCGAACTCTTCGTGCAACTGCAACTGCTCCGCCAAGGCGCTGCGGAGGTCGGCGTCGTCGTCGATGATCAGGAGGGTCTTTCGCTGGGCCATGGCGAGAGCATGCCCTAAAGTGGGGGTGAGGGCCAAGCGGGGGAGAAAAATGATCTTTGAGGCGCGCCTCGATGGCCGGTTCCTGATCGGGTCGCACGCGGTGCGGTGCGCCTTCGGGCGAAACGGAGCGCTGCCGGCCGCCGATAAGCGCGAGGGCGATGGGGCAACGCCGCTGGGGACCTGGCCCATCCGACGCTTGCTTTATCGGCCCGATCGGGGCTTGCCGCACACCGCCCTGGAAACCGCACCGATCCAGCCCGACGACGGCTGGTGCGACGACCCCGGCGATGCCGCCTATAATCGCCCTGTGCGGCTGCCCTACCCCGCCAGGGCAGAGGCCATGTGGCGCGACGACCATCTGTACGACCTGGTGCTCGTCCTCGGCCACAACGACGACCCGCCCGTGGCGCAAATGGGCTCGGCCATCTTCCTGCACCTCGCGAAACCGGCATATGCACCTACAGAGGGCTGCGTTGCGCTGGCGCGTGGCGATATGGAGCGGCTACTCGCTGAGGTACGTCCGGGCGATCGGATTCGGATCGTGGCGGTTCCCGAACAGGGCTGAGCCAACGCGCACACTGGTTGCACCGCAGCTCACGGCCTCCTCGAAGTCGGCACTCATGCCCATCGACAGCTTGTCGATACCGTTGGCGGCAGCGATTTCGGCCAGCAGCATAAAATGCGGCCGAGGCGGTTCGTCAGCGGGCGGGATGGCCATCAGGCCCTCGATCTCAAGCCCCAGACCTCGGCAAATCCCGATCAGGCCGTCGGCATGCTTGGGCAGGATTCCGGCCTTCTGCGGCTCAGACCCGGTATTGACCTGGACATAGAGGCGCGGCGTGAATCCCCCGCGCGAGGATTCTTCCGCGATGGTGGCGGCAATTTTTTCGCGGTCGACCGTCTCAATGACGCCGAAAAGGGCCAAGGCGGCCTTGACCTTATTGGTCTGCAGCGGGCCGATCAAGCGCAGTTCGATGTCGGGGTGGCGGAACCGTTCAATGCCCCAGCGCTCCTGCGCTTGCTGCACGCGGTTTTCGCCAAACACCGCTTGGCCCTCTTGCAAAACCGGCTCTATCGCTTGCCAAGCCTGTTGCTTGCTGACCGCGACCAGGGTCACATCGGCGGGGTCACGCCCCGCCGCCAAGGCGGCCCGTTCGATGCGGGTCAGAATAGCGGCGCGGGCGCTCATGGACGGATGATGCTCTTGAACCAAGTGGAAGCGCTGCGGCGCGCGTCGCACAGGCTAAGGCCTTGCACGACCGGCGCAAAGAGGCTGCCCCGCCTATTGGCCTTTACCGACCCGAAACGAAGTGGGGATGTGTTTCGACTGGCGGCGGGCTTGCCGCGCGGATCAGCCCTGGTTTTCCGGACGTTCGGGGCGGAGGGCGCGCTTAATGTGGCGCAGACCCTGCGGCGCCACACCTGGCGGCGCGGCGTGCTGCTGCTGATCAGTGCTGATGCGGGCTTAGCGCGCGCCGTGAAGGCGGACGGGGTGCACCTTCCGGAGCGATTTGTCAGGCGACTACCCGACCTGTCCGGTCGGGGCTTGTTGCTAACCGCGGCGGCGCACTCGCCTGCGGCCGCGCGGCGAGCCCTGGCCTTGGGGGCGGATGCGGTGGTGGTATCCGCCGTCATGCCCAGCCAGAGCCCGTCGGCGGGAAAGCCGATGGGATTGCTGCCTCTGGCGCTATTGGCGCGAAGCCTGGCCGGACCGGTCTATGCGCTAGGTGGAATTGACGCATCGAATGCGTGCAGGATCGCGGCGACAGGGGTCGCGGGCTTGGCGGCTGTCGGGGCTTTCGTCCGACCCTAGGGTCTAGAACTTGAAGGCGGTCTCGAGGCGCACGCGGGGCGTGGCTTCCGGGGGCTGGGCCTTACTGATCAAGGCTTTGGGATCAGGCTGGCTCAGGCTGACCGCGCCGCCGACTTGCAGGGCGGGGGTGAGCTTGAAAAAGGCACCGGCGCGGACGTCTTCAAGCTGAACCTCGCGATCGACCGGTTGGTCGAGATCAAGCTTCAGGCCCCAGCGGCCCTTTGTTGCGTCGAACTGTAGGGTCTTCTTCGAAGATGGCCCGTACTGAACCGCATGGGTGTTGAAGTCACCGCGCACGCGGAAGCCGTCGGTGGTCTTGGCGCCCAACTGAACCGGCTCAGCATGCGCGGCGAAACCCGATCCCAGAAGGATCAGAGCACTTGCCGCCAGCATGGACTTGGCCGTCCGCGTCACCCTTGTCTCCGATAAAGCGTCTCGTGGGCATCGAGGCCCACTTAAAATCGCGATGAGATAAACAGCGCCGTTGCGCGAAGGTCAACCGCAGCATGGTCTTTTCGCGCCGGGGGCCTGGATTCGACCCCCGCCTGTGGCGGCAAGGCCACGACGTCTGCACCCTTTTGTGCCGCCTCCGTGCGGGTCTTACAGCGGCGGAAGGCGTTCGCCGTAACGCTGCCACGAGCCCCAGCCCGGGTGGGCGGGTAAAAAAGCGCCTTGGATGCGGACGGGGTCCTGATATAGACCCTTCGGCGCGGGCGAAACCTGAGCAGTGGAGCAAAGAATGGCGTTCGAGCTTAGGCGAGCGGGGCGGATATTGCGGATCGCCGCCGTGGGCTTGGCCCTGGTGAGCGTTACAGCGTGCGCCAGCACCCGCAGCCGCCTATTCGGCGGCGGAAAGAACACGGTTGCCGCGACGGAAGCGCCCGCCGGCGCGATTGGCGTGAACGGCTATCTCTGGCGCGCCACCCTAGACACCCTGGCCTTCATGCCCCTGGCATCAGCGGATCCCTACGGCGGCGTTATCATCACCGACTGGTACGCCAACCCGCAGCTACCCAACGAGCGGTTCAAGGCAACGGCCTATATCCTCGACTCTCGCCTTCGGGCCGACGGCCTCAATGTGGCGGTCAACAAGCAGGTCAAGGACGCCGCTGGCAGCTGGGTCGACGCCCAGCTGGCCGACCAGACCGAGACCGACATTGAAAATGCCATCCTGACGCGCGCGCGCCAGCTGCGCCTTTCCAACATCGGGAACTAGCCCTAAACCACCATGGCGGCCTACGTTCCCAGCCAAGTCGAGCCCCGGTGGCGCGCCGCCTGGGAGCGGGCGGAATCATTCCGCACGTCGGCGGACTTTGCCTCAGATCCGCGTCCAAAATACTACGTCCTGGAGATGTTCCCCTATCCGTCGGGGCGCATCCACATGGGCCATGTGCGCAACTATGCGATGGGCGATGTGGTGGCCCGGTTCAAACGGGCGCGCGGCTTTTCCGTGCTGCACCCCATGGGCTGGGACGCATTCGGCATGCCGGCCGAGAACGCCGCTATGGAACGCGGCGTCCATCCCAAGGGTTGGACCTACGACAATATCGCCGCCATGCGGGCCGAACTGAAGGCCTTAGGCCTGTCTATCGACTGGTCCCGCGAATTCGCCACCTGCGACGTGGCCTATTACGGCAAGCAACAGGCCTGGTTCCTGAAGCTACTCGAGCGCGGCCTGGTCTATCGCCGCGAGGCGAGTGTGAACTGGGACCCGGTCGACATGACCGTCCTGGCCAATGAACAGGTCATAGACGGCCGCGGCTGGCGCTCTGGCGCTGTGGTCGAGAAGAAGAAGCTGACACAGTGGTTTCTTCGCATCACCTCTTACGCCGACGCCCTGATCGAGGGGCTGGGAACCCTGGACCGCTGGCCGGACAAGGTGCGGCTCATGCAGGAAAACTGGATTGGTCGCTCCAAGGGC
>CANKEA010000115.1 GCA_947480815.1 Caulobacterales bacterium
CTGGGCGTGGCCCTAGGGGCTGTCACGCTGAGCGTCAGCATGGCCTTACGCCATGGCCAAACGCTCAACATAACGGATTTTCGCTGGGCCTTTCTGATTGCAGGCCTCATTGGCCTGACCCCGGTGTTGTCATTCATGCGACTGGCGCATGATGCGGGCGCTGAGGTTAGCGGTCATCGTCCGAAGGCCGCGGTCTAGTGGCGGTTTCATGGGGCATCAGCAGGGCTTTGCGTATTGCGTGGCGCAGGCTAGATCATGATGGCCGTCGGGGTGGCCCGCCGAGTGTGAGGCGCTAGAACCGGTGAAACCCCCCGAACGATGGGTCGCCATAGTCGGCGTGGCGGTGCTCAGCATCGTCGCGATCGCCGGATTTGCCATTGCGCTCTATGCGGCGTGGCTGTTCCACGACATGCCCGACGCCAGCGACCTGCAGGACTATCGTCCGCCCACGGCGACCCGAGTTTACGCCTGGGACGGAACGCTGATCGGCGAGTTCTCGAAGGAACGCCGCATTTTCGTACCCTATGATCAAATCCCGCCGCGCTTGGCGCAGGCCTTTCTTGCGGCAGAGGACCACAATTTCTTCCAGCACGGCGGGGTAGACTACCAGGGCCTCAGCCGCGCCATGCTGCGCAATGTGTTGAACGCCGTGCGCGGGCGTCGGCTGGAAGGCGGCTCGACCATCACTCAGCAAGTGGCCAAGAACGTGCTGCTCACAAGTGACGCCACGGTCGGTCGCAAGCTGAAAGAAGCCATATTGGCTAGGCGGCTGGAACAGACACTCGATAAGCCGCGGATCCTTGAGCTTTACCTCAACGAAATTTGGCTGGGCTACCGCTCGTTTGGCTTAGGCGCTGCGGCGTTCAACTATTTTGGCAAGTCGCTGCCGGACCTGTCTCTGGCGCAGATGGCCTATCTGGCGGCCCTGCCCAAGGGGCCGGACAACTATCATCCGATCCATCAGAAGGCGAACGCCATCGGCCGACGCAACTGGATCCTGGGTCAAATGGCCGAACTTGGATGGGTGACGCGCGCCGAAGCCGAGGCCGCCATGAAAGAAGATCTGGTAGCGCAGAGTGCACCCTCACGAGCGGCCTACCGTGGTGCCGATTATTTCGTCGAAGAGGTGCGCCAGCGTGGTCAAGCCAGCCTGGGTGACCGATTGAGTGCCGGCGGCTACTATATGCGCACCACGCTAGATCCCGAAATGCAGACGGCGGCCCGTTCGGCGCTGATGAACGGTCTGGAGCAATACGATCATCGTCACGGCTGGCGCGGTGCCTGGGCCACGGCAGCGTCGGCCACAGGTTGGGAAAAGCAGGCGAGCGTCCATCCTAGTCCGGCCGAGCGCCCCAATTGGCACCCTGGTCGCGTCGAGTCTGTGGACGGCGGCGTTAAGGTGAGGCTGGTCGAAGGTGAGACCGGCATTCTGGTTTCTCAAGATGTCGCCTGGGCAAGAGCCACAAAGGGGCTACATGTTGGCGACCTGATCTTTGTCGAGCCGGCCGAAGGCGGCGGGTTGCGCCTGCGGCAGATCCCGGCGGTCAATGGGGCCCTAGTCGCGATGAATCCCACCAATGGTCAAGTCTTGGCAATGGTCGGTGGCTATAGCTACAGCCTGTCGAAGTTTAATCGCGCCACCCAGGCGCTGCGTCAGCCTGGGTCTGCCTTTAAGCCGATCGTCTACGCTACAGCGCTGGAAAATGGCATGACACCCGCCACCTATGTGACGGATGAGGCGCTGACCTTTGTCGACGCTACCGGCAAGGTGTGGACGCCGGAGAATTACTACAAAATGTTCTATGGGTCCCAGCCGCTAAGGCGAGGGATTGAGCTTTCAATCAACGGCATGACCGTAAAAATCGCGCAGACGATTGGCATGAAGAAGGTCGTGGATATGGCCATCCGTCTTGGCGTGGTCAAATCCATGCAGCCGGTTTTGGCAATGGCCTTGGGGGCAGGGGAGACCAGTCCGTTCAACCTGACGGCGGCCTATGCCACCTTCGTCAACGGCGGCCGGAAGATCGACCCGCATTTGATCGAGCTGGTTGAGGACCGCGAGGGCAAGACCTTGCTGCGGGCAGATAAGCGTGACTGCGCTCGGTGTGGCTCCGCCTTCAACGGCGACGAGAGCCCGCGCGTCGCACCCGCAGGCGAACAGCTCATGGACCCGATCACGGCTTATCAAATCACCTCTATGATGCAGGGTGTGGTTCAGCGCGGCACCGGGTCGGTCATCAGTGCGCTGGGTCGACCGCTGGGGGGTAAAACCGGCACGACGAATGAATACCGCAGTGCCTGGTTCGTGGGCTTCTCGCCACAGGTCGTGGCGGGGGTATTCATTGGGTTCGATGATAACCACTCCCTGGGCGAGGGGGAGACTGGTGCCGTGGCGGCCGTGCCGATCTGGATGGAATTCATGAAACAGGCGCTGAAGGACAAACCGCCGACGCCGTTCATGCCGCCAAAAAACGCCCGCTTCGCCGTGGTCAACGGTATCCGTGAGGCTTTCCGGCCCGGCACTGAGCCAAAGGAAGACGAAGCCCGGCCGTCCGAGCCAATTCCCTATCCGGGCGTGACCGCTGCGCCGGCGGCACCGACGACGACCGTGGCTCCAGCGGCCGTCTCTCGGCAACAGCAGGACGTCAACGCCCTGTACTAGCAAGCCGGCGCGGGCTATCAGCGCCGCTTCGAACAGAGAGTTTTCACATGAGAGCGGATGTTGCGGCCTCAACAGCCGGCATCGAGCAGTCGATTGAACTGCTCAGGAGGCGTCTTTGACTGGGATGTCGCGCTAGATCGACTGCACGAACTGGACGCCAAGTCGGAAGACCCAACCCTGTGGGACAAGCCTGCTGACGCCCAGGCTCTGATGCGTGAACGTCAGCGACTGGCCGATCAGATCGGTGTCGTAAAGGGAATGATTTCCGGCTTGGCCGACGCGGTTGAATTCGCCGAACTCGCCGACGCCGAGGGCGATGAGGCCTCCCTTACTGACGCCCGCGCTCAGCTGGCCGACCTGAAGGAGCGTGCCGCGCGCGCCGAACTCGAAGCTCTGCTGTCCGGCGAGGCCGACTGCAACGATGCTTTTGTCGAAATTAATTCCGGCGCCGGTGGCACCGAATCCAACGACTGGGCCGGCATGCTGCTGCGCATGTATACCCGCTGGGCAAACGCCCACGGCATGACTGTAGAATTCCTTGAAGAAACCAGTGGCGAACAGGCTGGAATTAAGTCGGTCACTCTTCAGGTTAAGGGAACCAACGCCTATGGCTGGCTAAAAACCGAGGCCGGCGTGCACCGGCTTGTTCGGATCAGTCCGTTTGACTCCAATGCCAAACGCCACACCAGTTTCGCTTCGGTCTGGGTCTATCCGGTGGTCGACGACACGATCGAGATCGATATCAACCCCGCCGACGTGCGCACTGACACCTATCGCGCCAGCGGTGCTGGCGGTCAGCACATCAATAAGACGGACAGCGCCGTGCGTCTGACACATATTCCCACCGGCGTGGCGGTGGCCTGTCAGATGGGGCGTTCGCAGCACCAGAACCGTGAGGAAGCCTGGAAGATGCTGCGCGCACGCCTGTACGAAATGGAGCTTCAGAAGCGCGAGGCCGCCCAGCAGGCTCTGGAAGACCAGAAGACCGACATCGGCTGGGGGCACCAGATCCGCAGTTACGTTCTGCAACCCTATCAGATGGTCAAGGATCTTCGCACCGAGGTTGAGACGTCTGACACGGGCGGGGTGCTAGATGGCGACCTAGATGCTTTCATGGGGGCTGCGCTGGCGCAACGCGTGGGGGCCACCCGAGACGCCACGGCCTAGGTCAAGATGCTAAGGTTTGATTGAAGTCGGTCAAACTGACCGGAGCACGGCAATCGCTGCGTCTGCTTATTCCGAAATTGGTTCCGGCGTGGCCGTCTGTGCCGCTAGGGCGGCCTGTGCCGGCGGTGGGGCAACGCGGCTAAACTTCAGGCTGCGGCCCTGGAAAAACGCCCCCGTTTCCATGGCCAACTGCTCGTGGGTGATGTCGCCATCAACGTAGGCAGTCCCGTACAGCCGGACTTGCTTGGCGCTGAGTGCCCCGATGATACGGCCGCGCACTTCGACCACTTCGGCGCTGATGGTGCCTTCGACATGACCGGTATCGCCTATGGTCAGCTTGGCCACCTTGACATCACCCTTTACGGTGCCGTCGATCTGCAATTCACCGTCTCCGATCAGGTTGCCTTCGATGGTAATGTCGGACGAGATCAAAGACGCCACGCGTGGCTTACGCTCCTGAGGGCGTGAGGTAGCGGCAGGCATCGCAGGCGTGTCTATCCGCCCCTGTGGTGCGGATTTAGTTTGCTTGCTGAACATATTCGCCTGCTCTCAGAAAACGGTTGGGGTTTTGGACCCTGCCGTCGGACCAGATTTCGTAATGCAGGTGCGGACCGGTGGAGCGCCCGGTCGACCCACTGGAGGCAAGGCGCTGGCCGAGCGCCACGTGCTGGCCGACATGGACGGCAAAGGCGGAAAGGTGAGCGTAGCGGGTCTTGAAGCCATCTCCGTGGTCGACCTCAACTGTATTGCCGTAGCCCGCGCGCGTACCCGTGAACGACACAACGCCGGGGGCGGTGGAATAGATCGGGCTGAACATCGAGGCGGGAAAATCAAGACCCGAGTGGAACGCCGGCCGGTGGGTGAAGGGGTCGAGCCGGATGCCGTAGCTGCTGCTCAGCTCCGGTGCCGAAGTCGGGCGGGCGAAGGGCAGGTCGGCGGCGGCATTGTTCAGCGACTTCATGGCCGACATATCCGACGAGGCGCGCTGGATTCGGCTGGCAAAGCCCTCGTCAACGTCGAGCACGGCGGCCAGGGCGCGCGGGTCCTTGGCCTCGATCAGCGGGCCGCCGAGGCTGCTTCCGCGTAACTCATAGGTTCCAGCATTCAGACCAGCCAGTCGGAACGCTAGCCTCAGGCGCTCGGCTCGGGTCTTGGCAAAAGTTTCTGCCGCATCGATGAGCCGCTCCTGATCCAGCTTAGTGGATTGGATGCGCTGGACTGGGCTGTTGGTCGCCAAAAGGCGGGGTTTAGCTGGGGTCAGGGCCATGGCCGCGTCGGGCACGCCCTTGAAATCGGTCAGAAGCATGGAGAGTGCGGCGTGGCGCTTCTCGACCGAGGCGGCTAGGTCGTCGATATTATTGTCAGAGTCATTGAGTTGGGCGACGGCGCTGTTAAG
>CANKEA010000116.1 GCA_947480815.1 Caulobacterales bacterium
GTCAGGGGGCTAGTGCCTGCCTGTGTCCTGGTAAACACCCGGAGCCAGACGCTCATCTTCATGACCCGTACTGCCCTTGGCCAGCACAAAGCGGCGATCACAGTAGCCACAGTCGGCCATACCGTCCTCGCCCAGCTCGATCCACACGCGCGGATGGCCCAGCGCTCCGCCTACGCCATCGCAGGCCACGCGGCGCGAATGCACCTTTATAGTCTCGGATGGCGGCAGGTTATGCACGTCGTCCTTTAGCGCTGGCTTTTGGTCAGAAACGGGTTTGGTCTTGGGGGCCATGTCTCGGCGAGTCCGTATCGATGAAGCCCCGCTTGGCGCGCGGGGCGAGTGGCCCTACCTATGCGAGGCGAAACCCTTGCCGTCAATTCACAGAGAAGACGCTCCACGCATGGACCTGCCCGACTACGCTATCGAAGCCCACGGACTGGTGAAAACCTATGCGGCCAAGGGTCCCTCACCAGCCAAGACGGCGCTGAAGGGCATAGACCTGTTGGTACCGCGCGGCTCGATCTTCGGCCTGCTGGGCCCCAATGGGGCGGGCAAGTCCACGTTCATCAATATCTGCTCGGGCATGGTGAAGAAGACCGCCGGAACGATGAAGATCTGGGGCCGCGATATCGACGAGCGCGCGCGCGACGCCCGCGCCGCTATCGGGGAGGTGCCGCAGGAACTGGCCGCCGACGTTTTCTTCACGCCGCGCGAATCGCTGGAAACGCAGGCGGGCTATTACGGCGTGCCTACAGCCGCACGGAAGACCGCCGCCCTGCTGGCGGCGCTGGGCCTCACGGACAAGGCCAACGCCTATGTGCGCCAGCTCAGCGGCGGCATGAAGCGACGGCTGATGGTAGCCAAGGCTATGGTGCATTCGCCGCCAGTACTGATTCTGGATGAGCCTACCGCCGGGGTGGACGTCGATCTGCGCCGCCAACTCTGGGAATATGTGGTCGGGCTGAACAAGCAGGGTGTGACCATCGTTCTGACCACACACTATCTGGAGGAAGCCCAGGAACTCTGCGACCAGATCGCCATTATCAACCAGGGCGAGGTGGTCGCGTGTGAGCCGACCTCAAGCCTGCTGCGGCGCCTCGACACGCGCAATGTGGTGGTGACGCCAGACCAACCGGTGCTGGCCGCCCCCGACCTGCCGGGGTTCGAGACCCGGCTGCGCGGCAAGGACGGCGCTTTCGCTGTGACCTACCGCACCGGCCAGTCCAGCGTTGAACAGGTCTTGGCTGCGGTGCGGGCGAGCGGGGTACATATCAAGGACATCGCCACCGAGGACCCCAACCTGGAAGACGTGTTCCTCAGTTTGACGCGAACAAGGGCCTAGCGTCGCGCCCGGACCACTCGCTCCGTTCTCGACCTTGCGGCTAGCCTGGGATTTGGCCGCCTAAATCACTGCAATTGCTTGAGGAATTCCAGCACCACGGCGGCGGAGTTGTCCGAGGCCAGGGGATAGAAGGCGGTCGACTGGTTCTTACCGGGGTCGCCGCCGGCCAGGTCGGAAAGGCTGCGGAAGGCGATGAAGGGCGTGTCGTTGGCGAAGGCGACCTGAGAAACGGCGGCCGTCTCCATATCCAGCACCCGCGCCTGGAACGCCTGATAGGCCCACTCGCGGACCTCCTTGTTATCGACAAAGGCGGCACCGGAGACGCCGTTGCCACCGACCACCACCTTGGGCGCCTTGAGCAGGCAGACTTTGGCGCGGCAGCGGTCGAGCGTCACCTTGTCGGCGACCGTCCGGGCAACGGTCAGCATCTTGGGATCAGCCGGAAACCAGAAGCGGCGGTCAGGCTTATCGTGGCCGCGCGGTACAGCGACGGCGTTGGGGAACATGAAGCCGAGGTTCGGGTAGGGCGAAGGCGGGCGGTCGCTATCGGAGAAGGCAAAGCCCTTGTCGGTCTGCCGCGCCATGGTGACTTCCAGATACTGGCCCCACTGCTCGGCCACGACCACGTCGCCCACGTCGAGATTGGGGTCGACCCCGCCGGCCACGCCGGAAAACACAATCCTGTCGATGTTGAAATGGTCCAGCGCCAGCTGGCTCGACATGGCGGCGTTGACCATGGAAACGCCGCTCATGAACAGAACGACCTGCTTGCCGGCCAGGATTCCGCTCAAAAAGATCACGCCGTTGATGACCGTCTCGCTGCGGTCTTCTAAGCGCGCCGAAAGCACGGCGATCTCGGGCGGAAACGCGGTGATCACCGCGATTCGCGGCGTCGTGTCCTTGGTCTGCGCCATCACCACGGGGGGGAGGGCGAGAACAATCAAGGCGATCAGGCAAGTAAGGCGGCGCATGGGCTCTCCGAAAGACTGGTGGTTAGCTTAAGGTTTTGCGGCGCGCGCCGCCGCGAAATTCCGCACCGCACAGCCATAGACCGCAATCCGTGTGGCGATTGGGCACCTGCTCTTGCGTACCGGCTGGGCTTGGGGTCGGATGAGTCTCATGAAACGCTTTATCCTTGGCCTCTTGGCCGCCGTCCTGCTCGCCGCGCCCGCCTTTGCGGTCCCCATTCCGATAAAGGTGGTGATCCTGACCACCTTCCCAGGCGAGTTCAAAGCCTTTGCGGCGCGCATGCCGTTGACCGAAACCGTCACGGCACCAGGAATCGAAATGCCGGTGCACTATTCTAAGAACGGCGTGCTGGGCGTGGTGGCTGGCATGCGCGGCCGCCCCCGTGAGAGCGTCGCCGCTCTGATCAGTAGCGGCCAGTTCGACGTATCCCATGCCTACTGGATTGTGGCCGGCATCGCCGGGGTCGATCCGCGCGTGGCCTCGATCGGCAGCGCCGCCTGGGCCCGCTATGTGGTCGATGCCGACGTCACCTACGAGATGGATGATCGCGAGATCCCCGCCGGATGGCCCTACGGCATCTATTCCTTGAAGACCACAGAGCCGAATAAGAAGGGGTCGGCCGAGGGTTCAAGTGGCATGGTTTGGAAGCTGGATGAAGGCCTGCTCGACTGGGCCTACACCCTGACCAAGTCGGTGACGCTCGACGACAACCCAAATCTGGCTAAGGCGCGGGCGGGCTATGCCAGCGAGCCAATGGCCCTGAAGCCGCCGTTCGTGCTGATCGGCGACGATCTCGGCACCCAGAGGTTCTGGCATGGCGAGCGGCGCACCCAGTGGGCCCGCGACTGGGTCAAACTGTGGACCGACGGTGCCGGCACCTTTGTGATGAGCGAGTGCGAAGACCACGGCATCATGGATGTGCTGACGATCTATGGCGCACAGGGCAAGGTCGATCCCCGACGCGCGCTGATCCTGCGCACCGGCAGCAACTATACCCGTGAGGCAGACGGGGTCGATCCAGTGCTGCGCGACTTCGCCTATGGCGGCGCCGAGGCGGCGTTCGAAGCTGCCTATCGCGTCAGTGCTCCGGTGGTTGATGCCCTGGTCAAGGGCTGGGACCGCTATGCAGCCACCCTGCCACAGGGCAAGCTTTAGGTCGGAGCTGGGGGCAGAGTGATGCTGGAAAAATTGTTTGGGCTGAAGGCCCATGGCACCTCGGTGCGTGTTGAGGCTATGGCGGGGGTCACCACCTTCCTGACCATGGCATATATCATTGTGGTCAACCCCTCGATCCTGGGCGAGGCCGGAGTGCCCGTCGCGGCGGCGGCGGCGGCCACCTGCCTGTCGGCGGGAATTGGCTGTCTGCTGATGGCCTTCATCGCCAACTATCCGATCGCCCTGGCGCCCGGCATGGGGCTCAACGCCTATTTCACCTACACGGTGGTGATCGGCATGCATGTGCCGTGGCAGACGGCGCTGGGCTGCGTGTTCATCTCGGGCGTCGCCTTCTTGTTGCTCACCGCCGCGGGCATTCGTCAGCTGATCGTGCGCTCAATCCCCAAGCCCCTCTTGGCCGCAACCGCCGCCGGAATCGGACTGTTCATCGCCTTCATCGGCCTGAAAGACGCCGGACTGGTGGTTTCCAACCCCGCCACCACCGTGGCCCTGGGCAATCTGCAATCCCCCACTGCCTTGCTGGCCCTGGCGGGTCTGGTTTTGATCGCTGCCCTGCAGGCCCGCAAGATTAAGGGGGCCATGCTGATCGGCATCATCGTCATCAGTATCGCTGGCTATAGCCTGGGCATGACCCACTGGAGCGGCTGGACCTTCGGGCTATCCGCCATGGCCCAGACTGCCTTTAAACTCGATATTCCGAGCGCCTTCCACCTGGGCGGATCGTTCGGCTGGTCGCTGCTGGAGATCATCTTTGTGTTTCTATTTGTCGACCTGTTCGACAACGTCGGCACCCTGGCCGCCTTGACCAAGCGGGCGGGCCTGCAGGAGCCAGATGGCACCATCCCACGCCTGGACCGCATCCTTTACGCCGACGCCGCCGCCACCGTGGTTGGGTCGGTCGCGGGCACCAGCACGGTGACCAGCTATATCGAGAGCGCCTCGGGCGTTTCCGTCGGCGGGCGCACCGGCCTGACCGCAGCGGTCACCGGCCTGCTGTTCCTGTTGGCGTTGTTCGTTGCGCCCCTGGCCGGTCTGGTACCCTCGGCGGCGACCGCGCCGGCCTTGATCCTGGTCGGATCTATGATGGTGGGGGCCCTGTGCGAGATCGACTGGGGCGAGCCGCTCGAAGCCTTACCGGCCTTCCTTACCGTGGTGATGATCCCCCTGACGTTCTCTATCGCCAACGGCCTGGCGTTTGGGATCACCGCCTATGCCATTTTGAAAATCGTCACCGGCAAGGCGCAGAAGACGGACTGGATGCTGTTCGTCCTCGGTGCCCTGTTCGTGGCGCGCTTCGTCTATCTGGCTGCCGCCTAGGCTCCGGCCGCTGAACGCGATTGTCTGAACGCTAATTTTTCGGCAATGGGGACATCGCAGGCCTCGCACGATCTGAGCAAGATCGAGGCGTCGAAGGTCGACGCCACAGGCGTGATGGACCGCTCCCAATGGGGCTTCACTGGCCAGCCGGGCGATGGCTACGATGTTCACTTCCTGTCAACATGGCGGGAGCGGCGAACTGACGCCGCACATCAATTGCGCGCGCCCATTTGCGAAGACCGGGGGCTTGGGCTAGACACCCGCCTCTGCCCAGGAGCAATCGCCGCTCCTGCCAAGGGCACCCGTAGCTCAGCTGGATAGAGCGTTGCCCTCCGAAGGCAAAGGTCACACGTTCGAATCGTGTCGGGTGCGCCAATAA
>CANKEA010000117.1 GCA_947480815.1 Caulobacterales bacterium
AGGCCGCTTTCGACGGCGCCGATGACCGCGACGTGGTGGTCAAGCTGCCGAGCTTCGATCTGCACTGGGTCGGCCGCGACTATCTGCGCCAGTATGTGCTGCCCAATTTCTATTTCCACACGTCGATCGCTTACGCCCTGCTACGCCAGAAGGGCGTGCAGATTGGCAAGTCCGATTTCCTGCCGGTCGACCCATCGGCGGTCCGTCCCAAGTCCTAAGTCCACGGCGACCCCTTCGGAGGGGGCTGACAAAGACGATAGGGCGCGCTATACAAGCTCCACATCGTTTGAACGCGCTGGATGGCGTATTCGAGCGGCGGTCTTCGGGCCGCCGCTTTTGTTTTGGCCAATCGCCAGGCGTTCGCATCGAACCGGAGACCAAAAGTTCTTGCGCGGACGCACGCCTGAAGACCGCGAATTGATCGCCCTGCTCGACCCTGTGTCCGCCGACGCCGGGTATGAGCTGGTGCGCCTGCGGCTGATGGGCGGGGCGGAGCACCGCAAGCTACAGATCATGGCTGAGCGGCCCGACGGCACGATGAATGTTGAAGATTGCGCCCGTTTGTCGCGGGCTGTGTCGGTGCTGCTGGACGAACTGGATCCGATTGCCGGGGAATATACACTTGAGGTCTCGTCGCCCGGCATCGACCGGCCATTGACCCGGCTGAAGGACTTTGCAGCTCACGAGGGTTTGGAAGCGCGGATCGAACTGGACCGTGTGGCCGAGGGCCGCAAGCGCTTCCGGGGTGTGCTGGCTGGAACCGAAACGGTCGATGGTCAGGACATGGTCGCTGTCGATCTCGAGGGCGAGGAGCACACCGCCCTGGTTCCATTCGATTGGGTCGCCGAGGCCAAGCTGATATTGACGGACCAACTTTTAAAACTGGGCGCAGACCGACGTGCCGCCGAACTTTCACTCAATCCCGCCCTCGCCGAAGACGGCGAGGACCTTATCGAGGAGTAGTCCCATGAGCTTGACCGGCATTTCCGCCAACCGGCTGGAACTTCTGCAGATCGCTAACGCGGTGGCGATGGAGAAGTCCATCGACAAGGAGATCGTCATCGAGGCGATCGAGGACGCCATCCAAAAGGCGGCTCGCAGTCGCTACGGCGCAGAGCACGACATTCGCGCTCACATCGACCCGAAGACCGGCGAGATGACGCTTAAGCGCGTCCTGACCGTCGTAGACGACGCCGCCGAAATCGAGGAGGGCACGCTGGGCGTTCAGCGCCTGGCCGACGCGCTGGCCGCCGACAAGGAAGCCTTCGTCGGCAAGGTCTATGAGGAAATTCTCCCACCCTTCGAATTTGGCCGGGTGCAGACCCAGATGGCGCGCCAGGTGGTGACCCATAAGGTGCGCGAGGCCGAGCGCGAGCGTCAGTTCGAGGAATTCAAGGACCGCGTCGGCGAGATCGTCAACGGCAGCGTCAAGCGCGTTGAATACGGCAATGTCATCGTCGACCTGGGGCGTGGAGAGGGCATCATGCGCCGCGATCAGTCGATCCCGCGGGAAGCTTTCAACGTCGGCGACCGTATCCGCGCCTACATTTATGATGTGCGCCGCGAGACCAAGGGCCCGCAGATCATGCTTTCTCGCGCCCACGGTGGCTTCATGGCCAAGCTTTTCGCCCAGGAAGTGCCGGAAGTCTACGACGGCGTCATCGAAATCCGCGCCGTGGCCCGTGACCCGGGCAGCCGCGCAAAGATGGCGGTAATTTCCAACGAGGGCTCGATCGACCCGGTTGGTGCTTGCGTCGGCATGCGCGGTAGCCGCGTGCAGGCGGTGGTGGCCGAACTGCAGGGCGAGAAAATCGATATCATCCAATGGAGCGACGATGAGGCGACCTTCATCGTCAACGCCCTGGCCCCGGCTGAAGTCACCAAGGTGGTGATGGACGAGGAGGACGAGCGCGTCGAAGTGGTGGTGCCCGATGAACAACTGTCGCTTGCCATTGGCCGTCGCGGCCAGAACGTGCGTCTCGCTAGCCAGCTGAGCGGTTGGCAGATCGACATCATGACCGAAAGCCAGGAGAGCGAGCGCCGTCAGCGTGAATTCTCCGAGCGCACCGTGCTGTTCCAGGAAGCCCTGGATGTCGACGAAGTTATCGCCCAGCTGCTGGTCACCGAGGGCTTCGTCGCGGTGGAAGACGTCGCCTTCGTCGAAGAAGGCGAGATCGCCAATATCGAAGGCTTCGACGAGGACACGGCCGTCGAACTGCAGGCCCGTGCCCGCGACTGGCTCGACAGGGAAGCCACCGAGCTGGACAACAAGCGCAGGGCCCTGGGTGTCGAGGATGCGCTGCTGGAAATCGAAGGCGTCACTCTGCCGATGGCTGTGGCGCTCGGAACCGGCGAGGTCAAGTCGGTCGACGATCTGGCCGGCATGGTCCCAGACGACCTGCGGGGCTATTTCGAGAACAAGAACGGCGAGCGCGTGCGCGAGGCGGGCATCCTGGAAAGCTTCAACCTCTCGCCCGAAGCGGCCGAAGACCTGATCATGCGCGCGCGCATCGTCATGGGCTGGATCGATGCGCCGGTCGTGGAGCCGGAACCGGCGTTGGCTGAAGAAGAAGTAGCCGCTTCCGAGCCGGAGGAGGCCTAAGGCTCCAGCGGTCACGGAGGTGCCGGTGAACGCGCCCCGCACCCATGCAGCGGCTCATCGCGAGCGTCGCGACATCGTCAGCGGCGCGGTGATGGACGAATTGCGTCTGCTCCGCTTCGTGCCGGGGCCAGACGGCGTGGTGACGCCCGATCTGGCGCGAAAGCTTCCGGGGCGGGGCCTCTGGGTGGAATCGACGCGCGAGGCGGTGGCCACCGCGCAGGCCAAGGGGCTTTTCTCTCGGGCGGCCAAGGCCAAGCTGGCCGTCCCTCCAAACCTGGCGGATGCGGTAGAGTCTCTATTGCGCCGCCGGATTCTCGACAGTTTGGGGCTGGCGCGCCGGGCCGGGAATCTTATCTCTGGGTTCGATCAGGTCTTCGGCGCTGTTGGGTCTAACCGCGCGGCCTGGCTGATCGAAGCCGCTGACGGCGCGGATGATGGCCGGCGCAAACTGCTGGCCAAAGCCCGACACAGTGTGCCCAAGCTCGGTATTTTGGGCCTGTTTACGTCCGAACAATTGGGTTTGGCCTTGGGAGGAGAGAATGTGATACACGTCGCCCTCCTTGCGGGGCCAAGCGCCGCCCGGTGGACGCTCGACGTCAATCGGTTGGCCGGATTTGGCCCGCTCTATCCTGAGGGTTGGCGCGAGGAGCCTTAAGTGGGGGCGGGGCGCATCCATGCGTCCGGCCACTGCGTGCATTGGCTATAGCCCAGGGGCTTTTCCCTTGGCCGAATGGTTTTCTAGGCCCAACCTTCGGGTTTGGCGGGTTGATTAAAAGAACGCATGAGCGAAGACAACGAAAACGGCCGGGGCGGCAGGCCCCCTCTCACGCTGAAGCCCCGCGCGGGCTCGGTCAGCGCAGGAGTGGTGAAGCAGAGCTTCAGCCACGGTCGCTCCAAGACCGTGGTGGTCGAAACCAAAAGGTCCCGCGTCGGCGGCCTAGGCGCGCAGAATCTCGCTGCACCCTCCGCGGCCGAGAAGCGCCCGGTCGTGGCTGCGCCCGCCGCGCCCCGACCTGCCGCCCCGCCGTCGTCCATCGGCGGTCTTTCCAGCGACGAACAAGCGCGCCGTCAGCGCGTGGTCGAGGCTGCTGCTCGCGAAGCCGAGCTGCGCGCCGCCGAGGAGCGCCGCAAGGCGCAGGAAGCCGCCGCCCGTCCCACCCCGGCTCCGGTTCCGGGCCTCGCACCCGCGCCGGTTGCCGCCGCGCCTGCCCCGGCCCCTGCCGCTGCGCCACCCTCGCCCCCGGCAGCGCCGATCGAAGCCGTCGCGCCTCCGGCCCCCCGCCTTGTGGAGCCCCCAGCCCCGCCTCAGGGTCCGCAAACGCGCTCCTATGAGCCATCACGCGAACGTCGCGATGACCGCGCCAGCACCACGACCTATCGGCCGCCGGTCAATGACGGCGCCAGCTACAACCAGCGCGCACCGCGTGCCGACGCGGGCTTCAGCCGCCCCGACAATCGTCCCGATGCCCGGCCTGATCGCCCGCGCGAAGAGCGCCCCGGCGAGACCGTGCGCTATTCGGCCCTGAGCCCACGCCCAGCACCGCGCGACGCTCGTCCTGGCGGTCCGCGCCCGGGTGCCGGCGTTGGCCGGCCGGCTCCGGCACCGGCCGGTCCCGAAATCCAGCGCGCCACGCGTCAGGCCCCGACCAAGTCGGCTGCAGCCATTCCCGACCGTGACGATGATGAAGGCGGTCGCGGTCGCGGCCTTGGCAAGTCGCCAGCGCCTAAGGGCGGTCTGCCGCGCGGCGCCAAGGGTGCTCCTAGCCGCCGTGAAGGTCGTCTTACGATTCAGGCGGTGGCGGGTGACGAGGATAGCGCCGAACGCATGCGCTCCCTGGCCTCGGTACGCCGGGCCCGCGAACGCGAGAAGGAAAAGCGCCGTGGCGTCGGCGTTGAGCCAGCCAAGACCGCGCGTGAAGTCGTTATTCCTGATGTGATTACCGTCGGTGAACTGGCCAACCGCATGGCCATCCGTGGCGTTGAGATCATTAAGTTCCTGATGCGCCAGGGGTTGATGCTCAAGAGTGGCGACGTCATCGACAGTGATACCGCCGAACTGGTGGCCAGTGAATTTGGCCATACCGTGCGCCGGGTGTCGGAAGCCGACGTTGAAACCGGCTTTATCGATGCCGATGACCACGACGATCATCTTGAACGCCGTCCGCCCGTGGTCACGATCATGGGCCACGTCGACCATGGCAAGACCAGCCTGCTCGACGCCCTACGCTCCACCGATGTAGCCGGCGGCGAACATGGTGGCATCACGCAACATATCGGGGCCTATCAGGTTCGCCTGAAGGATGGTCACCGCGTGACCTTCCTCGACACCCCTGGCCACGCTGCCTTCAGCGCCATGCGCCAGCGCGGGGCCAATGTGACCGACATCGTGGTGCTGGTTGTTGCGGCGGACGATGGCGTAATGCCCCAGACCATCGAGGCGATCTCGGCCGCCACGGCTGCCGGTGCCCCGATTATCGTGGCCGTCAACAAAATCG
>CANKEA010000118.1 GCA_947480815.1 Caulobacterales bacterium
CGCGCCCATATAGGCTTTCCAGATCTGGGCCGGAGCACCGCCACCGGTGACTCGCTTCATTGGCGTATTGTCGTCGCGCCCAGTCCACACTGCGGTGACGAAGCCACCCGTGTAGCCAATGAACCAGGCGTCTCGGTAATCGCTGGTGGTGCCGGTCTTGCCAGCTAGGTCGTAGCCGGCCACGCGCGCCGCCCCGCCGGTGCCGCCAGGCGCGTTGACCACGGCGCGAAGCATCTGGTTCATCTACTGCAGCGCTGGCGAAACGATCACGGCAAGGCGCGTGGGCCGGTCGACGCCGTGGTCGTACAGCACCTTGCCCGCCGCGGTGCGGATCCGCTCGATGCCATAGCCGCGCGCGCCAAAGCCGCCGTTCGCGAACGGCACATAGGCCTGGGCCATTTCCATCGGCGAGACCTCGACCGCGCCCAGGGCCATAGAGGGGTCGAGCTGGATCTTGGAGACGATGCCCAGCCGCTTGGCGGTGTTGGCGACGTTCTGGGTGCCCAGTTCGTTAGCAAGGCGGGCGGCCACGGTGTTGATTGACTGAGCCAGGGCGGTCTCAAGTGTGATCGGGCCCAGGTAGGTGTTGGTGTAGTTCTTCGGCTCCCAGGTGCCGATCGTCAGGGGCTCGTCGGGGACGATCTCCAAAGGGGTGCGGCCAGCCTCCATCGCGGTGAGATAGACGAACGGCTTCCAGGACGATCCGGCTTGGCGGCGCGCATCCGTTACGCGGTCGAATTCGCTATCGGCGTAGGAGGCACCGCCAACATAGGCTCGTACCCGGCCTTCGCCGTCGAGCGAGACCAGCGCCGCCTGCAGCACACCCTGATTGGCGTGGCTGTTTACCCCATTGTGGATCGCCGCCTCTGCGGCGGCCTGGATGGGGAGGTCGAGGGTGGTTTCGACGACCAAGTCTTCGGTGGGTTCGCCGACCATGGTGCGCACCTGCTCATCAATCCAGTCGGTGAAATACTGCGCCCGCTGATTGGCCAGTACAGCGCTGACCCGCACGGGGGTGGCGAAGGCCTCGTCCCGCTGTGCCGGGGTGATGGCGTGGGTGGAGACCATTTCGTCGAGCACGATGGTGGCGCGACGCTCAGCGCGCTCACGGTTATAGACTGGCGAATAGCGGCTGGGGCCCTTCATCAGTCCGGCCAGCAGTGCTGCCTCACCGATGGTGAGCGACTTCGCCGGCTTGTTGAAATAGCGCTGGGCTGCAGCCTCGATGCCATAGGCACCCGCACCGAAGTTCACCCGATTCAGATAGAGCGCCAGGATTTCCTTCTTGGAGAATTTCATCTCTAGCCAAATCGCCAGGATCAGCTCCTGACCCTTGCGTCGCCAGGTCTGGTCGAAGGTCAGGAACAGATTACGCGCCAGCTGCTGGGTGATGGTCGAGCCGCCGCTCAACGGGCCGTTGCCGCGGGTAAAGTTGGAGAAGAAGGCGCGGGTGATGCCGATCGGGTCGAAGCCGGGGTGCCACCAGAAGCGGCGGTCCTCTATAGCGATAAACGCCTCGGGCACATATTTGGGCAGGGCATCGAGGTCGACCGGCGGTGCCAGCTGGCTGCCGCGCACGGCTAACAGCGCGCCGGAGCGATCGAGGTAGGAGATTGACGGCTGGCGAGTGGCGTCAAAGATCTTACTAGTGTCGGGCAGGTCGGTTGCAAACACGGCGAACAGGGTGGCCAGGACGATAAGCCCCCACACACCTGCCACCGCGCCCCAGTAGAAGGTCGCCTGTAACAGGTTGCGGCGCTGGCGCGGCGCTTTTTGCTGGCCGTTGGTCATGTGGATCGTCTCTTAACCTAAGCCGTTTAGAGGCGCGACAAGATTGCCACGCATCGCAATCTAACGATTGACGATCTCAAGGCTGCCAATTTTCTGCTATGAACAACCCGTGACCGTCACCCTCGACCTTTCTCGCGCCACGCCAAAGGCGGCAGCGCCGGCCAATCTGTCTGGCATGACCCGCGCCGAGCTCGCCGCCGCATTGGTGGAATCCGGCGTGGTTGATCCACGCCAGGCGAAGATGCGTGCCACGCAGATCTGGCGCTGGATGCACCATTTCGGCGTCACCGATTTCGACAGGATGACCGACATCGGCAAGGAAGCCCGTGCGGCGATCGCCGAGCGATTCACCGTGGCCCGGCCTGAGATCGTCGAGCGCCAGGTCAGCGTGGATGGCACCCGCAAATGGCTGCTGCGCACGGCACCGGGCATCGAGGTGGAGGCCGTCTATATTCCAGACGTCGGCCGCGCCGGGGCACTTTGCGTGTCGAGCCAGGTGGGTTGCACGCTCAACTGCACCTTCTGTCACACCGGGACCCAGCCGCTGGTGCGTAATCTGACCGCAGCCGAGATCGTCGCCCAGGTGCAGGTGTGCCGTGACGATCTTGAGGAATGGCCGTCCGACAAGGCCGACCGGCGACTTTCAAACATCGTCTTCATGGGTATGGGCGAGCCGCTCTACAATCTCGACAATGTCGCCGCCGCCATCGACATCATCAGCGACAATGAAGGTATCGGCCTTTCGCGTCGCCGGATCACGGTCTCGACCTCTGGTGTGGTTCCCGAACTCAAGGCCCTGGGCGAGCGCACCGGTGCCATGCTGGCCATTTCGCTGCACGCCGCCCGCGATGATCTGCGCGACATACTGGTGCCGTTGAACAAGAAATACGACATCGCCCAGCTTATGGCCGGGGTGCGGGCCTATCCGGGCCTGTCCAACGCGCGGCGCGTGACCTTCGAATATGTGATGCTGAAGGGCGTCAATGATACGCCTGCCGACGCCAAAGCGCTGTTGCAGGTGGTCAAGGGCATACCCGCAAAGATCAACCTGATCCCCTACAATCCCTGGCCCGGCGGGCTCTATGAATGTTCGGACTGGGGAACGATTGAGACCTTCGCCGCGATCCTGAACCGCGCCGGCTATGCCAGTCCGATCCGCACCCCGCGCGGTCGCGATATTTTGGCCGCCTGCGGGCAGCTCAAGAGCGAGAGTGAGAAAGTACGGGCCAGCGCACGGCACAAAATCGCTGAGGCTCAGGCCCCTCAATAGTCTGCTTCTTCCTCGAAGGCGGGCAATCCGACCAATTTTCCGCCGGGATGAGCCGATAGGGGGAGCCCCTCGCCCTGCCTTCCCCGCCTATGCTATCGGTTGTCGCCACCAACCGGGGATCACTCATGCCGACACAACTTCAGTCCCCCGATATTCAGGCCTTCGCCACCGGGTTTCCGCTGACCTTGTTACACGCAGGTGTCACCATGCTGATCCTGGTGTTGGGCACGACGCTCTACGCCATGCTGACGCCGCATAAGGAAATCGTCCTGATCCGCGATGGGAATGCGGCCGCCGCGCTATCATTAGGTGGGGTGATGATCGGGCTAGCGATTCCGCTGGCGGTGTCCCTCAGCGCTTCGACTTCGATTGTGGAGATCGCTGTCTGGGGCGTGGCGACCATGGCGGTGCAACTGCTGGTCTTCCGTATCGTCGATATGGTGCTGCGTGGCCTGCCGCAGCGCATTCAGGACGGCGAGGTGGCCGCCGCCGCCCTCTTGATCGGGGCCAAACTGGCCACGGCCCTTGTGCTGGCCGCCGCCGTCGCCGGCTAAGGCGCGGTGCATTTTCCCAGGCTTCCTGACTGGCTGGTCTATTCTGCCGTAGTCTCTGCCCTGGTGGTGGCCGCAATCGGCCGCCGCGAGATGGCCGACGCTCCTGCGCCGCCGCCGCCGGCCCCTAGTCTGGAAGGTTTGGCCTTGGGGCCAGCGTCGCCGTTTGATCCCGCCATCGTCGTCAAGGTTCCGGCCAAGTCTGATCCGGGCTCGGGCACGGCCTTCAGCGTTGCCGACAACGGGGTGTGGCTGACCGCGCGGCATGTGGTCGATGGCTGCAAGCAGGTGGCCCTGATCGTCGCACCAGGGCGAGGCGTGGCGGCTAAGGTGCATCTGGGGCCCCGCGGCGAGGCAGCGATCCTCACCACCGAGGGGGGCGCGCCCGCCATACCGATGGGACTGACCCTGCCGTTGCGGCGTGGCGACCGAGCCTTTCATCCGGGCTTTCCGCAGGGCCGTGCCGGGGAGGTGACGTCGCGCCTGCTCGGCCGCGAGAACATGGTGATCCATGGCCGCGGGGCCCATACCGAGCCGGTTCTGGTCTGGGCTGAAGTCGGCCGTACCGATACACTGGTCGGCAGTCTGTCCGGCCTATCGGGGGCGCCGGCGCTCGATCCGGCCGGCCGTGTGATCGGCATAACGATTGCCGAGGCCCCAAGACGGGGCCGCATCTATACCACCGCGCCAGAGACCGTGACCGGCTTGCTGAAGTCCACGCGCGGCGCAGGGGCGGGGTTCGCCCAAGGCGAGCCGATCACGACCGAAAACTACGGGCGGGTGGCAGACAGCCTGCGGCGCGACCTGCGGGTGGCGCAGGTAAGCTGTCTGAAAGCATGACCTACAGAGGCTAGTCCGGGCGTTCGCCTGGGGTTTCGGTTAGGCCTAAGGCTTCAATCCCCGTGCTGGATTAAAGCCCGCGATCAGGGCGGCCAGTTCGGGTTCGGCCACCTGTTCCGCCGCCTCATGTGGCGGCAGCCATTGCAGCTGGCGCTGACCCTTTTCCTTGTATTTTTTAGCTTGGCGCTTCACGGCCATCGGATAGACCTGAACCCGACATAAGGCCGCCGCGCCGTCCTTCATGGTCTTCTGGTAGGTGTAGGCCCCTAGGGGCAAGATGGCTACGGCCCCGAGCAGTCCGGCCTCTTCGAAGGCTTCGACGGCTGCAGCTTCCGAGCCGGAGTGCCGTTTCATCAGCCATCCCTTGGGGATCAGCCAGCGCCCACTGTCGCGCGATGTGATCAGCAGGACTTCGATCTCGCCCGAGGACATGCGGTAGGGTAGCGCGGCCACCTGGGCCAGCAGTGCCTCTTGCGGGATATCGTCCTCGTCGCTCACTTCATCCACAGTCCGGCGACGAAGTAAGACGCCGACGCTATCAAAGCGGCGGCCGGCATGGTCACGATCCAGGCGAACACGATCGACCGGGCCACACCCCAGCGCACGGCGCTCACACGACGCGCAGCGCCAA
>CANKEA010000119.1 GCA_947480815.1 Caulobacterales bacterium
AGGACAGGAAGAACTTCGAGGTGCCGGGGTCGCCCTGACGGCCGGTGCGGCCGCGCAGCTGATTGTCGATACGGCGGCTCTCGTGGCGTTCGGTGCCGAGCACGAACAGGCCGCCGGCGGCCAGGGCCGCTTCCTTCAGGGTCTGAATTTCGGCCTCGATCTGGGCCTTGTAGGCCTTGGCGGCCTCTGGCGTGGGGTCGATTCCCAGGCCCTTCTGGTCGTCACGCCATTTGAGCACCTTCATATCGACGTTGCCGCCGAGCTGGATGTCGGTGCCCCGGCCGGCCATGTTGGTGGCGATGGTCACCGCGCTGGGCACACCGGCGTCGGCCACAATCATGGCTTCCTGCTCGTGATACCGGGCGTTCAGCACCTGGTGCGGAATGCCCTTCTTCGTCTTGCCGTCGATCTCGAAGCTATGGGCATCTAGCAGTTCCGAGAGCTGTTCGGACTTTTCGATCGACACTGTGCCGACCAGGATCGGCTGGCCACGACGGTAGCAGTCTTCGATCTGGCTGATGATGGCGGCGGTCTTCTCGGCGAAGGTGCGATAGACCTCGTCGTCGTAGTCGATCCGGGTAACGGGCCGGTTGGTCGGTATCTCGGCCACGTCCATCTTGTAGATGTCGCCAAATTCCTGCGCCTCGGTCGCGGCCGTGCCGGTCATGCCCGAAAGCTTGCTGTAGAGACGGAAGTAGTTCTGGATCGTCACCGAGGCTAGGGTCTGGTTCTCGGGCTGGATGTCGACGCCTTCCCTGGCCTCGATGGCCTGGTGCAGGCCTTCTGAAAGGCGGCGGCCGCTCATCATCCGGCCGGTAAATTCGTCGATCAGCACGATCTCGCCGGCCTTGACGATATAGTCCTTGTCCCGCGCGTAGAGGATATTGGCGCGCAGAGCCTGGTTGATGTGGTGCACGGCGCTGACGTTGGCGGCATCATAGAGGCTGACCGTGTCGGGTTCGAGATGGTTGCCCTCGATGAGGATTTCCTCGACCTTTTCCTGACCGTACTCAGTAAGCATGACCTGGCGCTGCTTCTCATCGAAGTCGTAGGTTGAGGTGTCCGTGATCATCGCCTTCACCACCTTGTCGATGACACGGTAAAAGTCGGAACGGTCTTCGGTGGGGCCGCTGATGATCAGCGGGGTGCGGGCTTCGTCGATCAGGATGGAGTCCACCTCGTCGACAATCGCGAAGTTATGGCCGCGCTGGACCATTTCGCTGACGTCGTAGACCAGATTGTCACGCAGGTAGTCGAAGCCGAACTCGTTGTTGGTGCCGTAGGTGATGTCGCTGCGATAGGCGCGCTGGCGGGCCTCTTGGCTCAGCCCGTTGACGATGACCCCGACGGTCAGGCCTAGGAACTCATAGATCTGTCCCATCCACTCGGCGTCGCGGCGGGCCAGGTAGTCGTTGACCGTGATCAGGTGCACGCCCTTGCCGGACAGGGCGTTGAGATATACCGCCAGGGTGCCTACCAGGGTCTTGCCTTCCCCGGTGCGCATCTCGGCGATCCCGCCCTTGTGCAGTACCATGCCGCCCACCAGCTGAACGTCGAAGTGGCGCAAGCCAATGGTGCGGCGCGAGGCTTCACGCACCACAGCAAAGGCTTCTGGAAGGATCGTATCGAGGTTTACACCCGCGGCGACCCGGGTTTTGAAGTCCTCGGTCTTGGCCCGTAGTGCGGCGTCATCAAGGGCCGCCATCTGCGGCTCTAGGGCGTTGATCGTCGCCACCTTGGCCGTCATTGCGGCGACCTTGCGGTCATTGGAAGAGCCGAAAAGCTTTTTGGCGAAGCCGAGCATGCGGGATGGGTCCGTACAGGTTGAGCGCACCGGCGTTCGCGCTGAACCCCTTGGGCCGCTCGAAAATCGTGTTCTTTAGCGCGCGGGAGACTTAAGCAGCGCGCCCCCTTAAGTCAACGCGCGCGCCCGGCTTGGCAAACGCTTGGTTACGGGCCTTGCCCGGCGGTGCTTGGCGCCGGGCCGGAATTGGGCCAAGGAGCGCGTTCGTTTGCGCGAGGCGATCACATGGCCTGTTCCAAGCTGAAGATCGGTATCTTCCTGGCCGCCACCGTGCTGGCCCTGGCCGCTTGCGACCGCAATAAGGGGGCCGAAAAGCCGCCGGAGGTCGGCGATGTGGCCGTGGCGCGGGTCGAGGGCCTCACCGTCTGGGCCAGTGACGTCAAGCGTGAAGCCGCCGCGCAAGGGTTGACCGGCGAGGGCGAACCGCTCGATCAGCAATCCGACCTGTTCCGCCGGGTGCTGGATGAGGTGGTCGATCAGAAGCTGTTGGCCGCCGAAGCCATGAAGCGCAAGCTGGACAGGGACTCCGTGGCCCTGCGGCGACTGGCCGCTGCCCGCGAACGCGTCTTGAGCGACATCCTGGTGGCAAGCGTGGTCGAAAAAGGCGTCACCGACAACGCCATCCGCGGCCTCTACCAAGAGCAGCTCAAGCTCTCGAAACAATCCGAAGAAATCCGCGCCCGTCAGATCATGGTGCCGACCCAGGCAGACGGCGAGGCGATCAAGAAGTTGTTGACCAGCGGGGCCTCGTTTGACGCCCTGGCCATGGAGCGGTCCAGCGACGCTGCCACGCGGTTTAACGGCGGTGACCTGGGCTATTTCACCTTGGACGTGATGCCAGACGCCTATGACGCGGCGCTGAAGTCCACCAAGGTGGGCGATACCGTTGGCCCGTTCCGGACCGAGGGCGGTTGGGTGTTGCTGCGCGTCGAGGACAAGCGGCTGGAGGCGCCGATCACGCTCGAGGCGGCAAGGCCGCAGATTGTACGTTTCCTGACCTATGACCAGGTGCGCGACTTGCTGGAAAAATTGCGGGGGGCTTCGAAGATACAGACCCTGCTGCCAAAACCCACCGATGTACCTGGTGCCCCGAGGGAACCCGCCAACGCCCCGCCCTTGCCCCCCGGTGCTCAGGAAAGCCTCGACTACGCCCCGCTGGCCTCGGCCCCGGCGGAAGCCACCGCCTCTCCCGCCGCCCCGAAAAAGAAGTAAGCCCCAGAAGTAAGCCTATGACCCGGATCACAGACCCCCTTGCGGCGCTCAAGCGCGTTACCCTGGCCAAGAAGGCCGCAGAACCGGTCGCCGTCGCTCCGCCTGGAAAGCCGGGGCTGGAGGCCTCGCCCATGGCCGTCCCTCTGCCGGTCATGCCGCCGCTCGCCGGCGTGGAAATCGCCACCGCGCGCGCGGGCTTTTACAAGCACGAGCGCGAAGATCTGGTGCTGATGCGGTTCGTTGAGGGCACGTCTGCCGCGGGGGTGTTCACGCGCCATGGCGTCGGCTCGGCACCGGTGGACTGGTGCAAGAAGCAGTTGGCCGCGTCCAAGGGTGAGGACGTGCGGGCCCTGGTCATCAATGCCGGCTGCGCCAACAGCTTCACGGGCAAGCCTGGTGCCGACGCGGTGCGGCGGGTGGCCAGCGCGGTCGCCAAGCGGTTCGATTGTCGCCAGCGGGATGTCATGGCCGCCTCTACCGGCGTTATCGGGGTGCTGCTTGATGATGCCAAGATCACCGCCCGCTTGCCTGATGCTGAGGTTCGCCTCGCCGCCGACAGTTGGCAGGCGGCTGCCCGCGCCATCATGACCACCGATACCTTCGCCAAGGGCGCGACCGCCACGGCGCTGATTGACGGCGTCAAGGTGCGGATCAACGGCATTGCGAAGGGCAGCGGCATGATCGCGCCCGATATGGCCACGATGCTGGCCTTCGTGGCTACCGATGCGGCCATCGCGCCAGGGGCGTTGCAGACCCTGGTCAACCTCTACACCCGCAGCACCTTCAATGCTGTAACGGTGGATGGCGATCGTTCGACCAACGACACGCTACTGCTGTTCGCCACTGGCCAGTCGGGTGCGCTTAAGATCCATCGCGCCGGTGACAAGCGTCTGGCCGATTTCCGCGATAAGCTGGAAGGTGTGCTGCTCGACCTGGCCCTGCAACTGGTCAAGGACGGCGAGGGCGCGACAAAATTCGTCAAGATCACAGTCGCCGGTGCCGAGAGCGCCGCCAGTGCCCGCAAGATCGCCCGCACCATCGCGGAAAGTCCGCTGGTCAAGACCGCCTTCGCCGGCGAGGATGCCAACTGGGGCCGTATCGCCATGGCGGTCGGACGTGCCGACGAGCCGATTAACCGCGAGCGAATGAGCATCAAGTTCGGCCCGCTGTGGGCGGCGCGCGACGGTCTGGTCTCCGCCGATTATTCCGAGGCCAAGATGAGCGCCTATATGAAGAAACAGGAGCTGGAGGTCAGCGTCGACGTCGGCGTTGGCCGCGGCCATGCGGTGGTCTGGACCTGCGACCTGACCAAGCAATATGTCGCCATCAATGGCGATTACCGCAGCTAGCCGTGGCGAACCAAGACACGCCAACTGTGTCGATGCCTATCGTCTTGGTCGCCGCCTGCGCCTTGGTCGATACGGACGGACGCGTGCTGATTTGCAAACGGCCTGCCGGTAAGCACTTGGCCGGGCTGTGGGAATTTCCCGGCGGTAAGGTCGAGGCCGGTGAGACGCCGGAAGCCTGTCTGATCCGCGAACTGAATGAGGAGTTGGGGATCACGGTCGCCCAAGCGTGCCTGGCACCGTTCGTATTTGCTTCGCACACTTATGAATCTTTTCACCTCCTGATGCCAATCTTCTTGTGCCGCCGATGGGAAGGTCTTTTGACGGCCCGTGAACATGAGGCGCTGGCTTGGGTGAAACCCGTCAACTTCGACGACTATCCAATGCCGCCGGCCGATGCGCCGCTGGCGGCCTGGCTGCGCGATCTGATCTGACTCGCTTCTGGCGCGACGGGCGCGGGGCGACCTCGATCGAATATGCTGTGATCGGGGCCCCGGTGTTCTTGGTGATCGTCACCGAGGTCACCACCTTCGCGTCTAAGACCACCAACCTGGTCAACATGATCTCTGACACGATCGGCGCGGCCATAGGCGGCTAGTCTTTTCGATCGCGCCGGATCGCTTCCAGCGCATCTCCCAGGTTCGTCTTGCCCGAACCGCGCTTCAGCGGCTTTTGCTGGCTCTCATGCGGGGCCCACCCCGTCAT
>CANKEA010000120.1 GCA_947480815.1 Caulobacterales bacterium
AGACCAAAGCGATACAGGGAAGAGCGATGTAGACCACGCCATAGCTGGCGTCGGCGCGGCGCTCGACCGCTCCCTTGGCCGCAAGGGCCGCCACAGTCGCACCGAGCACCGCCAGCGCCCATGCCGTCGGGAGCGCCCAGGCGGCACGGATCCCTGTGATCGGATCGCGGTTGCCATAGCGGGCCACCACCACCGGGATGATAACCGCTAGGGCGACAACGGTCATGACCCACTTACGGCCATGCTCCGTGCTCATCACGGCCCATTCATAGGCCAGCACTGCGGCGGCGATGGAGGCCATGACCACCACGCCCCAGCCGCTTTTGTCCCACCAGATGGCCTCAATAACGAGTGGAACCAGCACGAAGCCAGAAGCCACGCGCGCGCCTAGGTTTTTCCAGTTAAATTTCTTAGCCGGCGGCGTGGGCATCGGCCGGGCTTCCGCCATAGCGCCGTTCCCGGCCGCGGAACTCAGCAACAGCCGCTGCAAGTTCGGCCGTGCCGTAGTCGGGCCAAAGCACATCCTGGAAAATCAGCTCCGCATAGGCGCTTTCCCAGAGCAGGAAGTTGGACAGGCGCTGCTCACCACTGGTGCGGATGATGACGTCAAGCGGCGGCGCGGCAGCGGTCGAGAGCTGGGTAGCGAATGCCGTCTCATCCAGGCCCTCCGCGGTCAATTCGCCGCGCGCGACCGCGCCAACGAGACGACGGGCAGCGTCAACTATGTCAGCCTGGCCGCCGTAGTTAAATGCCACTTGCAGTACGAACCGATCATTGGTGGCCGTGCGTCGCTCCGCCTGTTCGAGGATATCGAGGATATCGGCGGCTAAACCCTCGCGGCGGCCGATGACCTTGACCCTCACCCCCTCATTGCATAGCTGCTCCAGATCGCTGGCAACATAGGCCTTGAGCAGCCCCATAAGTTCCGAGACCTCTGCCGCCGGACGGCGCCAATTTTCGGTCGAAAAGCCAAACACGGTCATGCAGGCAATACCGAGGTCCGGTGCCGCTTGCACCGTACGACGCAGCGCCTGGACACCTGCACGGTGGCCAAAAGCGCGCGGTAGGCCACGCTGTTTCGCCCAGCGGCCGTTTCCATCCATGATGATGGCGACGTGCAGATCGCTGGACCCCTCAATGGGCCGGGCCGTCACTCCTTTTGCGCCGTTGCGTGACGTCATGGCGCCCAGCTCTCTCCCTAGTCCAGACGACGCGGCGTCTAAACCTGCATGATCTCTTGTTCTTTGGTTTTCAAGCTCTCGTCGACACGCTTGATCGCTTCGTCGGTGAACTTTTGCACCTCGACTTCCATGCGCTTCAGTTCGTCTTCACTGATGACGGAGTCTTTCTCGGCCTTTTTCAGATCATCATTGGCCTCGCGGCGCACGTTGCGCACGGCGATCTTCTGGTGTTCGGCGTACTTACCCGCCAGCTTCACCATGTCACGGCGGCGCTCTTCGGTAAGCGGCGGAACGGGCACGCGCAAAAGGGTGCCCTCGACCACCGGGTTGAAGCCCAGGCCCGCATTGCGGATGGCTTTCTCAACCGAGACGATCAAGCCCTTATCCCAGACATTGACACTGATCGAGCGAGGCTCGGGCACACTTATCGCCGCAACCTGATTCAGCGGCGTTTTGGAACCGTAGGCCTCGACCATCACTTGATCCAACAGGCCGGCAGAGGCGCGGCCTGTGCGCAGCGAGGAGAACTCGTCCTTCAAGGCCGAAACGGCCTTTTCCATACGTTCATGGTAGCGGGAAAGTACGGGTTTTTCAGCAGCAGCCAACTCAAGCTCCTTCTAGGTCTCGGCGGGTTCACCGATGACCGTAAACACGCCCTGGCCGATCAACACATTGCGTAGATTACCGGGCTCACGGATCGAGAATACCACCACGGGAATAGCATTTTCACGCATCAGACTGATTGCCGATGCGTCCATCACGCGCAGATCCTTGGACAGAACATCCAGATAGGTCAGGGCGTCGAACCGCTCGGCGGTTGGGTCCTTCTTGGGATCGGCGGTATAGACCCCATCGACGCTGGTGCCCTTGAGCATGGCGTCACAGTTCATTTCGGCCGCGCGCAGGGCGGCGGCGGTGTCGGTGGTGAAGAACGGGCTACCGGTTCCGGCGGCGAAAATAACCACCCTACCCTTTTCCAGGTGCCGTTCGGCGCGGCGGCGAATGTAGGGCTCGCAGACGGTCGACATGGGAATAGCGGATTGGACGCGTGTCGAAACGCCAATGCGCTCCAAGGCATCCTGCATTGCCAGGGCATTCATGACCGTTGCTAGCATACCCATGTAATCGGCGCTGGCACGATCCATGCCGCGCGCGGCACCGGCCACACCCCGGAATATATTGCCCCCGCCAATAACCAGGCAAAGCTGAACGCCGGTCTTCAGCACCTCGGCCACGTCGCGGGCCACAGCACTGACCGTCTCCGGATCGATACCGTAGGCACGGTCGCCCATCAGCACTTCGCCGGAGACCTTAAACAGGACACGTTTGTAGCGGAGCGCAGCAGACATGGCGGTTTTGCTCGTGGTCAGGGCGAGAGTCGTATGCAGCGCATAGATAAGCAGAATGTGCGACGCGCGTCGAACGCGCCGCACATTCTTGTCAACTATAGAGCTTTAGGCTTGGCCGGCGGCGGCGGCCACCTCGGCGGCGAAGTCTTCCGACTTCTTTTCGACGCCTTCACCCAGCGCCAGGCGCACGAACCCGGTCACCTTGATATCGGAACCCAGTTGCTTGCCGGTTTCGGCGACGAGCGCCTTGACGGTCTGATCGGGGTTCATGACGAACTGCTGTTCAAGCAGCACCACTTCACGCTGGAATTTGGCGATCTGGCCGTCAACAATCTTGTCGATCATGTTTTCGGGCCGACCGTCTTCGCGGGCCTTTTCGGTCAGGACCGCACGCTCGCGCTCGATCGCAGCCGGATCCAGGTCTTCCGACGACAGCGAAAGCGGGGCGGTCGCTGCCACATGCATGGCGATTTTCTTGCCCAGCTCCTGAAGCTTAGCCTGGTCACCCTCGCCCTCGACAGCCACCAGAACACCGATGCGGCCCAGTTCCGGGGCCGTGGCGTTGTGGACATAAGCCGCTACCGCGCCCTTGACGACGGTGAACTTGGCGGTGCGGCGCACCAGCATGTTTTCGCCGATGGTTGCGATCAGGTTGGTGATCATGTCACCGACCGTGCCTTCTTGGTGTTTGGCGGCGGTAACCGCTTCCGGACCGTGATCGGCGTCGAGCGCCGCCAAGGCGACCGTGCGAGCGGCTTCCTGGAACTTGTCATTGCGCGAGACGAAGTCGGTCTCGGCGTTCAGCTCGATGACGGCGCCGGTGAAGCCCGCACCTTCAGAGCGCAGGGCGACGGCCACGAGGCCTTCGGCAGCGACGCGGTCAGCCTTTTTAGCAGCCTTGCTGAGCCCCTTGGTGCGCAACCAATCGATCGAGGCTTCCATATCGCCGTCGTTCTCGACGAGGGCACGCTTGCAATCCATCATGCCGGCGCCGGACTTTTCGCGCAGGTCCTTTACCAGCGCAGCCGTGACTTCAGCCATGCTCGTTCTCCAGATTAAAGGGTTCACCGACCGCTCCGGGTAGGAGCGGCCAGCATAGGTAATGGCTCGAAAGCCGGTTGTTCAGGTCGAAGCGGGTTCTTCTGCGACGGCATCGCTGGCGTCTTCCGCGGCAACCACGGGTTCGGCTGCAACTTCAGCGGCACCGGCCGAAGCTTCCATGCCAACGGCCAGGGCCTCTACTTCCGCAGCGGGCACCTCGGCCGGGACTTCCGGCGTCATTGCCTTGGCCAGAGTCGGTTCGATCGGGGCCACCGAAGCGCCCAGATCGACGCCCGAAGCGGCTTGGCCAGCGGCCAGACCGTCAAGCACAGAGTCGGCGATCAGGTCGCAATACAGTTGCAGGGCGCGGGCCGCGTCATCATTGCCCGGGATCGGGAAAGCAATGCCATCAGGATCGCAATTGGTGTCGAGCACGGCGATGACGGGGATGCCCAACTTGCGGGCTTCCAGGATAGCGATCGCTTCCTTGTTGGTGTCGATCACGAACATCAGGTCGGGGATGCCGCCCATGTCCTTGATACCGCCCAAGGACAGTTCCAGCTTTTCGCGCTCGCGCGTCAGCTGCAGCAATTCTTTCTTGGTGCGACCGCTGGAGTCGCCGTCGAGGATGCCTTCGAGTTCGCGCAGACGGGCAATTGAGCCCGAAATTGTGCGCCAATTGGTCAGCGAACCGCCGAGCCAGCGGTGATTTACATAGTACTGGGCGCAGCGTTTGGCCGCCGTAGCGACCGGGTCGGAAGCCTGACGTTTGGTGCCGACGAACAGCACACGCCCGCCGCTGGCTGCCACTTCACGCACCTTCACCAGGGCCTGGTGCAGCAGCGGAATGGTCTGGGATAGGTCGATAATGTGAATGTTGGAACGGCTACCAAAGATGTAGCGGTCCATCTTTGGGTTCCAGCGGTGTGTCTGGTGACCAAAGTGTGTGCCAGCTTCCAAAAGCTGACGCATGGAGAATTCCGGAAGCGCCATGTGGCCTTGCTCCTTTTTCCGGTTGAACCTCCGTGAAGCAACCCGGGGTCTCCCCCGACCGGAACGGTGATTACCGGGATGTTTCCCCGAACACAACCGAACGCCTCACGTGTGTGATGAGGGAGAGTCTAGGCTGCTAGGTGGAAAAAAGCAAGCTTTGAGCGCGGTTTAGCTCGTACCGTCAGGCCGTCTGTAGCGATAGCCAAGCGTCCGATCCCACGCGCGCCTATTCCGCCCCGAATACGAACGGCTTGCCGCGTGATGCCGGGTCCCAGCCTGCGGCTAGGGCTAAACCAACCTGGCGAGCGAAATCGCCGTTATCGACAGTGGGGGGGCGTTTGATGCGTCGAGCCTGAACACCGCTTGGCTTCCAGCCCGGCGGCATAGGATATTCGATCACCAGCACCTTTTGCGGATCTTCGACGGGCTCGACGGTAATAACCAGCCCGACCCAGCCGTGCCCCGGCGACCACTGAGGCGCGCGGCGCTCAC
>CANKEA010000121.1 GCA_947480815.1 Caulobacterales bacterium
AAATAAGCGGAACGTAATTGCGCCGATGGATGATGCCGACCTTATTTTGACCCCGCTTTCGCGGCCGCTGATCACCGATAGCGTTACGCGCGGGGCATGGCGGCTGCTTTCGGCGCTGGGTTTCGCAGCGGCCAGTGAGGTTGGGCTTCCCAATGGTCGGCGGGCAGACCTGATGGCCCTGGGCCCCAAGGGCCAGATCGCTGTTATCGAGGTGAAGTCGGGGATCGAGGATTTCCGGGCAGACTTCAAATGGCAGGAATACTGGCCGTACTGCGACCTGTTTTACTTCGCCGTGGCCCCGGAGTTTCCGCGAGCCGTGCTGCCCGACGAGCCGGGTCTGATCGTTGCGGATGGGTTTGGTGGGGCGGTGGTCCGTGATGCGGTTTCCGCGCCGCTGGCCGGGGTGCGGCGCAAGGCCCTGACCCTGGCATTCGCAAGATTGAGCGCCTTCCGGGCCGCCACGTTTTAGGCCGCTAGGGTCAGGCGGTGCCCTCCCTCGATTGGCGCTAACGCGGCGCGCGCTTACTCAAGATGCGTTGCAGGGTCCGCCGGTGCATGTTGAGGCGGCGCGCGGTCTCCGATACGTTATGGTTGCACAGCTCATAGATGCGCTGAATGTGTTCCCAGCGCACTCGGTCAGCACTCATCGGGTTTTCCGGTGGCTTGGGGCTCTCATCGGCGTTGGCCAGCAGGGCATTGACCACATCGTCGGCGTCGGCAGGCTTAGAAAGATAGTCGATTGCACCGGCTTTCACGGCGGCCACTGCGGTGGCGATATTGCCGTAGCCGGTCAGAATGATGATGCGGGCGTCGGGCCGGGCCTTGCGCACCGCTTGCACCACGTCCAGGCCGGTGCCATCGCCCAGCCGCAGATCGCATACCGCAAAGGCCGGCGGGCGGGTCTTCAGCACGCGCAAGGCGTCGGCCACAGTCTCGGCCAGTTCCACCTCAAAGCCGCGTTGTTCGAGCGCGCGGCCCAGGCGAGTGCGCAGCGAGGCGTCGTCGTCCAGCAGGAGCAGGGTCTTGTCGGTAAGCGCCGCCACGGCGCAACTCAGGTCGCTCATCCACTCACTCCTGCGGCACGGGCTTTAGTTTAGCGCGAGTTCGGGCCTTGCGTCATCCTGTCGCATCATCGGGGGCGTGAATTTGATCGCGGGGGCTATAGCCTGCCGCTTCCAGCTCCGCGCGTGGCCAAAGCGCTAGCACCACGGTGCTGCCGTCCTTTTCATTGCGGAACTCGACGAAGGCACCGGTGCGTTGCAACAGCGTCTTGGCGATAAGGACTCCCGGCCCCATACCGAGGTGGCCACTGCGGCTGTTCTCGGCACCCGGACGCTAGATCACATAGGGCTCGCGCTTGGCCAGGATGTCGGCCGCAAAGCCACGGCCGTCGTCGCGCACCTCAAGCGAAATGTGGTTGGGGTCGAAATGGGCGGTAACCCGCACCTCGGAGCGGACGAAATCCGTCGCGTTCTCGACCAACGCGGTCATGGCGTGGAGGATTTTCGGCCGGCGGCGGATTGCCGATGCCACGTCGGGCCCACCCGTGATCACAGCTTCGACCCGCACCGTCGATCCCGCATGGGGCTCGATCACGCCGTGCAGCAACTGCAGCAGCGATAGGCGCTGATGCAGCTGATTGTCGGCGGCCACAGGCTTTGCTGTTAGCTGGGCCAGGATCTCGCGGCAGCGCACAGCCTGGGCGATCAGCAGCAGGGAGAACGGGTTGGTGATGCCGCCGGTAAGGTAGAGCATGCCTGCCAGTTGCAGTGTGTCGTAGCTCAGTTGCATGGCGGCTTCCCAATCCAGAGCCAGTCGTTGGCCAGGGGACAGCGACTGTCAGGATCACATTCAGCCCGGCCGATAGGGCGACCATGGTGCGCAGCCGTAGCCGCGAGCGGTACGGCATCCCTTAACGACGGATGCGCCGGTCAATACCGCCCAAGGCCCCGGCTGTGGGTCTTGCAGCAGGGGGGCGGGCGGCCTATCGAGGCTTGGCTTTGGCGTGGCGGTCGGCATGGTTCGCTGAGGTTCCTCCAGTTTCATGAGGATGGCGAGCCAAGAACGCCCAGGCATCGACAAGGATCAAACGTGAAACGCAATCGTGCGAGCCTTACCCTGGTGCTCTTGGCGCTGCTAGCGGTTCTGGTCGCGGCTTACTTCGCCGCGCAGCATCGCACGCGGTCGACCGGATCAGCCTTGATTGGCGGCCCGTTTCATCTGATCGACGCCACGGGCAGTCCTGCCGATGACAGCCTGCTCAAGGGCCATTGGAGCGCGGTGTTTTTCGGCTTTACCCATTGTCCCGATATCTGTCCGGGCACGCTTCAGGCGCTCGGTGCGGCGGCGGGCCAGCTGCCCCCGGGCAAGGCCAAGTCCTTGCAAATCGTGTTCGTATCGATTGATCCCGAACGCGACACGCCCGCTGTTCTGAAGGCTTATCTGGACAGCCAGAACCTGCCGGTAAAGCTCGTTGGCCTGACCGGCGCGCCAGATCCTGTCAAGTCAGCCGCCAGCGCCTATCGCGTATTCTATGCGAAGGCCCCGGTGGCCTCGGGCGACTACACCATGAGCCATTCGACGGCGGTTTATCTGATGGACCGCCGTGGGAAGTTTAGCCGGGTTCTGGCCTATGGCATGACCCCGTCGGAAATGGCGGCACAGATCTCAGGCGCCATGGCTGGGCGCTAGCGCTGCTAATCGCTTGCCGAAGTGACGCTAGACTCTGACTGAGGTTCGCGTGCTATGCTGCACTGCAACCAGAGTTAGGTCTCCCATGCTCTACGCCATGCACGAAGCGAAGTATTATGCCTCCCAGCCGCTGCGGGCAGGGGCGAAGGTGGCGCGCGAATTCTGGGGCTCTCCGCTCAATCCGATGAGCCAGACCTTGATGGGCCGTAATCTGTTCGCGGGAGCCGAGCTGATCGAGAGCACCACGCGGCGCTACGGCAAGCCGGAATGGAACATCGACAGTATTAAGGTTGGCCAGACCGACGTACGGGTGCGTCCGACTGTGGTCTGGGAAAGCCCCTGGTGCCGGCTGATCCAGTTCGACCGCGACATGGCCGACATGCGCCGGGCCAGCAAGTTCAGCCTGGACCCCGCCGTCTTGATCGTGGCCCCGCTCTCGGGACATTACGCCACCCTGCTGCGCGGCACGGTGGAAGCCTTCCTGCCCGACCACGCTGTGTTCATCACGGACTGGAAGAACGTGCGCGACGTTCCGATGATGGAGGGGCGATTCGATTTTTACGACTATGTTGACCACATCCGCACCATGCTAGGCGTGCTGGGATCGCGCCCTAATGTCGTCGCCGTGTGTCAACCGGGGCCGCCGGTTCTGGCTGCGGCGGCTATGATGGCCGAAGATGGCGACCCCTCGCGCCCGGCGTCCATGACCTTAATAGGCTCGCCAATCGACACTCGAAAATCGCCGACGGCCGCCAACGCCCTGGCTGAAGAAAAGCCATTCGCGTGGTTTTCCTCCAACATGATCTACACCGTGCCCCTGCCCTATCCAGGTGCGGCGCGGCGAGTCTATCCGGGCTTTGTGCAGCTGGCCTCGTTCATGAGCATGAACCAGACAAAGCACCAGGACGCGCACCAGAAGTATTTCAACGACCTGGTCGCTGGCGACGGCGATAGCGCCGATAAGCACCGCGAGTTCTACGACGAGTATCTGTCGGTACTGGACCTGACCGAGGAGTTCTACCTCCAGACCATCGAGATCGTGTTCCAGAAGCATCTTCTGGCCAAGGGTGAGCTGATGCACCGTGGCCGAAAGGTAAGGCCCGAGCTTATTTCCGATATCGCGCTGATGACCGTCGAAGGCGAGGATGACGATATCAGCGGCGTGGGCCAGACCCAGGCGGCGCACGGCCTGTGCAAGGCCTTGCCAGACAGCCTGAAGGAACTCTATGTCGCGCCAAAGGTGGGGCATTATGGCGTGTTCAACGGTCGCCGGTTCCGCGAAGACATTTATCCGCGCGTGCGCGAATTCATCCTGCGCACCGACCCGAATTTCGCGCCAAGGACTGCCTAAGGCTGCGATTCGGCCCTATGTAGGGTACTAGATGTCCCTGTTTCCCGCCCGCCATAGTGACGGTGACCGGCTGACCATAGCTGGGGCCACGATCCGTCTAAGCGTAAATTCGCGCGCGCGGCGCGTCTTCTTGCGGGTGGATCGGCCACGGGCCGAGATCGTTGCCGTTGCCCCGTCGCAGCGCAAGCTGGCCGAAGCAGTCGCCTTCGCCCACCTGCGGGCCGAATGGATCGCCGACCATATGGCTGACCTACCGGCGGCCGCGCCATTCACGCCGGGCCAGACCCTGACGCTGTTTGGCAAACCCGTCGTCTTGGGCGTCACCACAGGCCGTCCGCGCCGCCTGATTGATCCGACCGGTGGGCCCGACCGCATCCTAGCGCCTGATAGGGGCGGTGACGACGAAGAGGCCTGGCGTGCGGCCATTATTCGATTGCTCAAGCGCGAAGCCATGACTGGCCTAACCGCCCGTACGGCGCAATTTTGCGATACGATCGGCCAGCCCCTGCCGCAGATCGGTGTGGCCGACGCTCGCTCGCGCTGGGGCTCTTGCCGCCCGGCACGCAAAGGCCGCGAGGCGCTGATACGCTACAGCTGGCGGGTGATTATGGCTCCGGTGGAGATCGCTGACTATCTCTGTGCCCACGAGTGCGCGCATCTGGTCCGAGCGGATCATTCCCCGGCGTTCTGGGAGGTTGTGCAGGGTCTGATTGGCGACCCGAAGGCGCACCGGGCCTGGCTGCGTCGGCACGGGTCGGCGTTACACGGCATGGGTTGAGGCGGGTTTCAGCCTGGGTGGCGCGCTTCAGTAGGGTAGGGCGTCGCGCCGGACCGGCGCAGTCCCCGCCGGTGGGGCTGGGGGCTCCGGGGGTGGAGCTTCCGGGTTCTGGCTGTTTAGCAGGTCGCCAATTGGGTCTTGCCCGTCAGTGGGCGGTGGGGCCTCGCCGCCGGGAATAGACTGGGATTTGAGACGCGGCAGGGTCGCGCCC
>CANKEA010000122.1 GCA_947480815.1 Caulobacterales bacterium
CTCGATAGCGGTAGGTCTTCATTTCCAGCAGGTAGGGGCCTTTGCCGGAGCGGGCGTGTTCGGCGGCGCGAGCGCCAGCGTCCATCACCGCAAACACATCCATGCCATCGACCTGTTCACCTGGAATTCGGAACGACGCACCGCGCTTGAAAAGCTCAGTCTCCGCGGCCGAGCGCTCGACGCTGGTGCCCATAGCATATTGATTGTTTTCAATCACATAGACGACTGGCAGAGACCAAAGCTCAGCCATGTTGAAGCTCTCGTAGACCTGACCCTGGTTCGAGGCGCCATCGCCGAAATAGGTGTAAGAAACCAGGCCGTTGCCGGTGTATTTGTTGGCAAGCGCCAGGCCGGTGCCCAGCGATACCTGCGCCCCAACGATGCCGTGGCCGCCGAAGAAACCGGTCTCGACACTGAACATGTGCATCGAGCCGCCCTTGCCATGCGACGAACCGCCGAAACGCCCCGTTAGCTCGGCCATGACTTCGTTGGGATCCATGCCGCCGGCCAGCATGTGGCCGTGGTCACGATAACCTGTGATGACTTGATCGCCCTTCTTGGCGATGGCTTGCATGCCGACGGCAATCGCTTCCTGGCCGATATAAAGGTGACAGAAGCCGCCGATCAGGCCCATGCCGTAGAGCTGGCCCGCCCGCTCCTCAAAGCGGCGTATCAGGAGCATATTCCGATAAAATTTCAGCGCGGCGTCCGTCTCCGCGACTGAAGTCAGCACCTGCCCTTTAGTGGGCTTTTTCGTTTGGGCCACATCGCCTCCGTGAGGTGACGACTTCCCTAAAGACGCCACTTATTAATTTGTGCGGATCACATAGTCACGAGGGTCTGCGTACCCCAGAAGAGAATGTGCTCGCTCTTCTAACAGATCAGCCGAAAGGTTGGTGTCCCGTAGCAGCTGCGCGCGACGTTCCAGATCGACCCGCTGATTGTAGATGACCTTCAGTTTTGCGGTTTTCTCGGTCAGAGACTTGCCGCGCTGTCCCGACGCTAACAACCCCCTATCACCCGTGAACGCCTGATAGCCAAAATAAAGGATCAGGGCCGCCAAACCGAACGTCGACAGATATGGAGTGAGGCGGGCGATCAGGGCGAATCTCCTTGGCAATTGCCCAGAGAATTTCGCCCATCCAGGTTAACCGCAGCTTACGTCGTTCCTCCTCCGCACCACCGCCGATACGCAAATCGACGTTGAGCGCAACTTGAACCCTTAGGAAGAGCTGCCGTCAACCCCCTGGGATGCAAACAATCTGAGCGGTGATTAGTTGTTCCCTATAGGGTCTAGCTCGCCCCCGTGGGGAGTCCTAGCGACCCTTCAGCGCCGCGCGACCGGCATAGATACCCTGGTCACCCAACATTTCCTCGATCCGGATCAACTGGTTGTATTTCGCCAACCGATCCGAGCGCGCGAGAGACCCAGTTTTGATCTGCCCGCAGTTGGTCGCAACGGCGAGGTCGGCAATAGTCGAATCCTCCGTTTCGCCCGAGCGATGGCTCATGACAGCCGTGTAGCCGCAGCGCTGAGCCAGGTCGACGGCGTCAAGCGTCTCCGACAAGGTCCCGATCTGATTGACCTTTACCAGGATCGAATTGGCGAGACCCCTTTTTATGCCCATGCTAAGTCGCTCTGGGTTAGTCACGAAGAGATCGTCCCCGACCAGCTGCACCTTAGCCCCGAGACGATCTGTCAAAAGTTTCCAGCCGTCGAAATCATCTTCCGAGCAGCCATCTTCGATACTGACAATCGGGAAGGCATCCACCAGACCCGCCAGGTAATCGACCATACCCACAGGATCGACGGTCTTGCCCTCGCCCTCCAACACGTACTTGCCGCCCTTAAAGAATTCGGTCGAGGCGACGTCCAGGCCCAACATGAAGTCGGTACCGGCCTTGTAACCTGCGCTACCTGCGGCTTCGACGATGAACTCCAGCGCGGCGTGGGCGCTGGCCAGATTAGGGGCAAAACCGCCTTCGTCGCCGACGTTGGTATTATGACCGGCCTTCTTCAGCGCGCTCTTGAGGGCGTGGAACACTTCGGCACCCATGCGCAGCGCTTCGCTGAGGGACTCGGCACCCGTGGGCAGGATCATGAATTCTTGGATATCGATCGGGTTGTCGGCATGAACGCCACCGTTGATGATGTTCATCATCGGTACGGGCAGGATGCGGGAATTGACCCCACCAACGTATTTGTAGAGCGGCTGGCCAGCGCTGGCCGCTGCGGCCTTGGATGCCGCAAGGCTGACACCCAGGATGGCGTTCGCCCCTAGCCGGCTCTTGTTCTTGCTGCCATCGAGCTGGATCAGGGTCTCATCTAGGCGGCGCTGATCTTCGGCGTCGAAACCGCTCAATGCGTAGAAGATTTCACCGTTGACGGCGGCCACAGCGCCCAGAACGCCCTTGCCCAGGTAGCGAGCCTTGTCGCCATCGCGACGCTCGACAGCCTCGTGCGCGCCTGTGCTGGCTCCGGAGGGCACTGCGGCGCGCCCAAACGCGCCGTCTTCCAAGGTGACGTCAACCTCCACCGTCGGATTGCCGCGACTGTCGAGAATTTCGCGCGCGATGATGTCGACGATTTCGGTCATGATGAGTCCCCATCCTGAAAAGACGCGGGAGGCTTAGCCCAGGCCGCGCCGCAATCCAACCCGAGCCGTCAGCCCTTGAGCGACGTTGACCACGCTGGCTAGGCCGCGATCCCGGCCATCGGCGGACGAATGCACACCGTCATCCGCATACCCGCATTAGCCAGGATCATTGGGTAAAGCCGCAGAAAATGAAAACGGCGCCCGCAGCTTTCGCTGGAGCGCCGTCGATTCCACGCCACGAATGAGCGTTAGTCTGCCTTAGGCGTAATAACCTGACGGCCCTTATAGAGGCCCGTCTTCAGATCGACATGGTGCGGACGCTTCAGTTCCCCGGTTTCCTTGTCTTCGACATAGGAATTGGCCCCGAGCGCATCGTGCGAACGGCGCATGTTCCGGCGCGACGGGGAGACTTTGCGTTTAGGAACGGCCATCGGAGCGGTCTTTCAGGTCTGCGGGCGCTACTCAGCGCCAAAATGAGAGGCGCGGCTTATGCCTCAAAGCCTCCTGCGCCGCAAGAGGCGCAGAGATTAGACGAGACGGCTTTGTACCTTGGCTGCGCTGATGAAGCTTGCGAACAGCGGATGGGGATCCAGGGGACGACTTTTCAGCTCGGGATGGAACTGCACCCCGATGAACCAAGGATGGTCTTCGCGCTCCACAATTTCAGGCAATACACCGTCTGGCGACCGGCCGGACATCTTCAGCCCCGTCGCCTCCATGCGGTCGCTATAGCCGATATTGACCTCATAGCGGTGCCGGTGGCGTTCGCTAATCGTGGTCGCACCATAAATTTCCGCGACCTTGGAGCCGGGGCTCAGCACAGCATCATAGGCTCCGAGCCGCATCGTGCCACCAAGGTCATCACCGGCCGAGCGGGTGATCCGTTGATTACCCTGAACCCAATCGGTCATGAGCCCGACCACTGGGTCTTTGGCAGGACCAAACTCAGTAGAACTGGCGGCCTTGATGCCCGCGACGTTGCGCAGAGTCTCGATCACCGCCATCTGCATACCGAAACAGATGCCGAAATAGGGTACGCGCCGCTCGCGGGCGAACTGAGCGGCGCGGATCTTGCCCTCCGCACCGCGCTCACCAAAGCCACCCGGCACCAGGATGGCGTGGGCCCCCTCAAGGCGTGCTGCAGCCGCGCCGGGGTCGCCCTCGAAGGTCTCGCTCTCCACCCAATCCAGCTTGACCTTGACCTTATTGGCCAGGCCGCCATGGGCGAGGGCTTCGATCAACGACTTATAAGCGTCCTTCAGGACGGTATATTTCCCAACCACGGCAACTGTGACCTCGCCATCTGGATGGTCGCGGGTCTGGGCTATGGCCTGCCAGCGCGACAGGTCGGGCAAGGGTGCGCCTTCCAGGCCAAACACGCTCAGCACCTCGGCGTCGAGACCCTCGCGGTGATAATCGAGTGGCACAGCATAGATATCGCTGCTGTCCATGGCCGTAACCACGGCGCTGGGTCGGACATTGCAGAACAGGCCAATCTTGCGCTTTTCCTCCGGCGGAATGGGCTGCTCGCAGCGACACAGCAGAACATCGGGCTGGATGCCAATCGAACGCAATTCCTTCACGGAGTGCTGGGTCGGCTTGGTCTTCATCTCCCCGGCAGTCTTGATATAGGGCAGCAGGGTCAGGTGCACGAAACAGGCGTGGCGCCGTGGCAATTCTTGGCCAAGCTGTCGGATCGCCTCGAAGAACGGTAGGCCTTCGATATCGCCCACCGTGCCGCCGATCTCGACCAGCACGAAATCGACCCCCTCGCCGGGATCGCCGAGCACGAAATCCTTGATCTCGTTTGTGACGTGCGGGATCACCTGGACCGTCGCGCCCAGATAGTCGCCGCGCCGCTCTTTCTCGATGATCGTCTTGTAGATCTGGCCCGTGGTGATGTTGTCGGTCTTGGCTGCCGACACCCCCGTGAAGCGCTCATAGTGGCCCAGGTCGAGGTCTGTTTCCGCCCCATCATCGGTGACGAAAACCTCGCCGTGCTGATAGGGGCTCATCGTCCCCGGATCGACGTTGAGGTATGGATCGAGTTTGCGCAGGCGAACCTTGTAGCCGCGGGCTTGTAGCAACGCGCCCAAAGCGGCGGAGGCGAGGCCTTTTCCAAGTGAAGAGACCACGCCGCCAGTGATGAAAATATAGCGGACCATGGGCGAACAGGTTAGCGCCGATTCGGGCTCAGCGCTTAACCGGTGACGCGGAAAATTTGCGCCATCCACACCTAAGACGAAATCTAGGGCCTTGGCGCGGGTGCAGCCGGGGTCGCCGGCAAGAGCGGGCTCAGCGATGGAAGCGGGGCACCTAGGCCCTGGACTGGCGGCGGTTGGCTCTGGTCTGGTGTTGCGGTCGGCACCGGAGCCGGCGGGGTCAC
>CANKEA010000123.1 GCA_947480815.1 Caulobacterales bacterium
CAGCAGCATCCAAAACGGGTGATCGATGTGCATGTGCACAAAGAAAAAGGCTGTGCAGAGAATGATCAGCCCAAGCATGATCGCTTTGCTGGCGGCAGCGCCCACATAGGCCAGCGTTACCTCTAGGTAGGACACTGGCGCGGACAGCACCTCATAGATGGTGCCCGTAAACTTCGGAAAATAGATCCCGAACGAGGCGTTTGAGATCGACTGCGTCAGCAACGACATCATCACCAGGCCCGGCACAATATAGGCCCCGTAGGAGACGCCGTTGATCGCCGCCATATGCGAGCCGATGGCCGAGCCGAACACCACGAAATAGAGCGCTGTCGAGATCACCGGTGAAATGATGCTCTGAAAAATGGTGCGGAAGGCGCGGTTCATCTCGAACCGATAGATGGCCCGGACGGCGTTGAGGTTGGTAATCATGCTGCTTTCACCAGACTGACGAAGATATCCTCCAGCGAACTTTGGCTGGTGTGCAGGTCCTTGTAGGCGATGCCGAGATCGCCCAGCCGCCGCAGCAGGTTGGCGATACCGCTTGGCTCGGCGTTGCCGTCGAACTCATAGGTCAAGGTCTGGCCATTTTGGGAGAGATTGAGGCTGAGATCCTTGAGGTCGTCTGGAATGGCATCGAGGGTGTCTTGCAGTTCCAGGGTCAGCTGTTTCTTGCCCAGCTTCTGCATCAGCGTGTTTTTGTCCTCGACCAGGATCAGCTCGCCCTTGTTGATCACGCCGATACGGTCGGCCATCTCCTGTGCTTCTTCGATGTAGTGGGTGGTCAGAATGATGGTAACGCCGGAGTCCCGCAGGGCCCGGACTACGTTCCACATGTCTTTGCGCAGGGCCACATCCACCCCGGCGGTCGGCTCATCGAGGAAAAGGATATCGGGCTCGTGGCTCAGGGCCTTGGCGATCATGACCCGGCGCTTCATGCCACCGGAGAGGGTTCTGATCTGGTTGTCCTTCTTGTCCCACAGCGAAAGGTCCTTCAGCACCTTTTCAACATGGGCCGGGTTCTTGCTCTTGCCGAACAAGCCGCGGCTGAAGCTGACCGTATTCCAGACCGTCTCAAACGCGTCGGTGGTCAGCTCCTGCGGCACCAGGCCGATGCGCTCGCGTGCGGAACGGTAATCCTTGATGATGTCAAAGCCATCGGCAATGACCGTGCCCTCGCTGGGGCTGACGATGCCGCACACGATCCCGATCAGGGTTGTCTTGCCCGCGCCATTGGGTCCTAGAAGGGCGAAGATCTCGCCCTTGGTGATCTCCAGATTGATTGTCTTCAGGGCCTGAAACCCGGTGCCTCCAGGCTTGTTGGGCTTGTAGGTCTTTGACAGGTTCGAAATGGAGATGATCGCGCTCATTCGCACAAGATAGGCAAGGCGCGCGCGCGGCGCCATCACGCACTTGAACATCGCCGCAATTAGAGGCCTATCAGGCCATGCGCGCAGAGATCGATCCCTTTCACGCCATCAGTATCGGCCGTCTCGCCTACGCGCTTCAGGCCGAAGGGCGCTCGATCATCCATATGGAATATGGCCAGCCGTCCACGGGCGCGCCTAAGGCCGCCATCGCCGTGGCACACCGGGTGTTAGATACCGATGCCATGGGCTACTGGGAGAGCCCGCAGCTCAAGGACCGACTGGCGAAACATTATGCCGAGATCTACGGCGTTGCGGTCGCGCCGGAGCGTTTCATCCTGACCTGCGGTGCCTCGCCGGCCCTGGTGCTTGCCCTGGCCTCTAACTTCTCGCCCGGCGACCGGGTGGCCCTGGCCCGGCCCGGCTATGTGGCCTACCGCAATTCGCTGAAGGCCTTGCATCTGACGCCGGTAGAGATGGCCTGCGGACCGGAGCAGCGCTTCCAGCTCACCGCCGCCGCCCTGGCCGAGGTCATGCCCGCGCCGGCCGGCGTGATCATTGCCAGCCCGGCTAATCCAACGGGTACGGTGATCGAGCCTGCGGAAATGGCCGCCATCGCCAAGGTTTGCCAAGAGCGGAATATCCGCATCATCTCGGACGAGATCTATCATGGGCTCAGCTACACGGGCCCCTCACGATCGATGCTGGAGTTCGCGCCAGATTGCTTGGTGGTCAACAGCTTCTCCAAATATTTCAGCATGGTGGGCTGGCGTTTGGGCTGGTTGGTGGTCCCCGACGATCAGACGCAGCGGGCACGGGCCTATATGGCAAACCTGTTCCTGACCGCTCCCTCATTGAGCCAGCATGCTGGACTTGTGGCCATGGATAGCCGCGAGGAACTGGAAGGCCATGTGGCCGCCTATCGCGAAAACCGCGCCTTGATGCTGGCAGCCCTGCCGGCCATGGGTCTGGCCTCGATCGCCCCACCCGACGGGGCCTTCTATATCTATGCGAACATCGGCCATCTGACCGAACATAGTCTGGCCTTCTGTGAGTCTCTGCTGCGCGACACCGGCGTGGCGGCAGCGCCCGGAATCGATTTCGACCCCGTAAATGGCGGGCGTTTCATCCGTTTTAGCTTCGCCGTTTCGACCCCGGAAGTGCAAGAGGCCCTTCGGCGGCTGATCCCTTGGTTCGCGGTGCGGCCGCGCCTGACCTAGTCGCGACGGTCAGACGCTCGCTTGACCCGGGCATGATCTCGACGAGATCAGCGCTCAAAGAAAAACCGCCCCAGCGTGAGCCGGGGCGGTTGTCGTCTTGGCCCAGATGCCGGGCGAACCCGGCGCTTTAGCTTAGTAGGTGAACCGGAAGCCGACGCGGAACGTGCGGCCGATGGTGTCATAGTATTGGTTACTGAGGTTGTTAAGCGCGATCGACGCAATGACCTTCGGCTGGCGGTTAAACAGGTTGTTGATGGTGGAGTAGACCGTCAACGTCCGCTCGTCTTCCTTGACCAGGTCATATTGCACGTTGCCGTTGAACAGCACCTGACCCGCACCGACGTTGGTGTTGATCGAGTTGCTGAGCGTCGGCTTGTAGTGGGGATCGTCCGGACCGATTTGGTTCACGTCCAGACGGAAGTCGCCGAAGTAGCGCGCTTGCAGGCCAGCGCTGAAACGACCCAGATCATAGTCGGCCGTCGCTTGGCCGGTCATCTTGTTGACGCCGGAGGCGTAGCCGGCGCTATCGACCTTGGTCTTGCCGTCAGAACGCGACAGGCGCGAGGTGACGTTGGTCAGGTTGCGCAGGGTCAGGTTACCCGGCACGTCGAACGGCAACATGCTGAGAGGCACGCGATAGGCTAGTTCGAAGTCGAAGCCTTCGTTTTCCTGGGTCGCGAAGTTCAGCTGGTTCGACAGCACCAGGGCGATGCCGAACACGGTGTTATCGCGTTGCACGAATTGGCAGAGGGCCGTCTCACCCGCATAGCAGCGGTTGATCATGTCCTGCGTGCCGATGGTGCCGATGCCGTTGGCGATCTTGATGTCATAGTAGTCGACCGAGGCCTTGAAGCTTTCCGTAAAGCCCCAGTGCGGGGTGAACACGATGCCGCCGGTCAGGGTGTCGGCAACTTCTGGTGTCAGGCTCGGGTTACCGCCGCCGCCGGTGGCGGTACGCGCGGTTTGGTTGGTGAACGGGTTAAAGATACCGTTGCTGCCGCCGCCGGCACCGCCCGGCGAATACAGTTCGCTGATGTTCGGCGCGCGGATGTCACGCGACTTCGTCACGCGGAAACGCAGGTAGTCTGTGGGCTCGTAAGTCGCGCCGACCTTCCATGTGGTGACAGCGCCGGACGTTTGATAGTCGGTGCGGCGGGCCGCGGCGTTCAGATCCAGCGACCGCGCGAAGGGCATGTCCTTCATCACAGGAACGCCGACTTCAACGAAGGCTTCTTTCACGTTTTGCGAGCCGGTGTAGGTGCTGGGCTGCAGGGTCTGCCAAGCCTGGATCTGACCGCGCTTGTCGCCCAGGGCATAGACGCTTTCCTTGCGGGCTTCGAAACCAAACGCCAGGGAAACATCGCCGGCCGGCAGGGTGTAGGGGCTACCCGTGACGCTGATGCCGCCGAAATCCTGATGGATAACGTTGGTGTTGCGGTCTTCGCCGGTCACAAAGGCGATGGCCTGGGCGCTGTTCTTCTGCCCAAAGACATTGAACGGAACGCAGCCTGGCGAAACGTTGTTCGCCGCGCCGCCGATCACGAGCGGAGCGTTGCTCGGGAAGTTCGGGTTCGTGTTGTAGGGGCCGCAGACCGGGTTGCCGTTGGCGTCGGGGACGACGTTCACAGCGGCGTAGAAGTTGGCCAGGTCCAGCATCGGGTCTTGGCGCTGGTCGTGGTGGGTGCGGCCCAGTTGATAGTAGGCGTCCCACTTCCAGTTCTTGTCGAGCACATCGACATCGCCCTTCAGGCCGAGCACGAGGCGACGGGTGTGCCAGGTGGTCTTTTGACGCCACGGGGTCACGTCGTCGTTAAAGCGTTGCACTACGATGCTGGTCAGCTTGTTGGCCGTCATCGCGTTCTTCACCGAGGTGGGGATGAACGGGTTGGTGGCGTTGATGATGATGCCCGTGCTTTGCAGGGTGTCACCGTAGCCGTTCTTGTTGTCGGTGTAGGCTTGGTTGAACTCGGTATAGGCCTGCACGTGGTCGGTGATGTCGTAGTTGGCGGCGAACATCAGGTCATGACGTTCGAACGGGTGGCGCAGTTGTTGGATCAGCAGGGCGTTGTGGCCGTAGTTGCTATTGGCACCGACTTGGTTGGTGCCGAGGACCGTGCCGTACTGGAAGGCATAGGGGTCGCCGGCGAGCGTGAAGGCCGTGCCCTTGAGCGGGCCGCTGTTGATGATGCCACCCGGGGTTTGGATGGTCTCAACATTGGCGAGGTAGCTTTGCGCCGGGGTGTTGGCGGAGCGCGTGGCCCCGTTGGACACTAGGCCGTATTCATTCTTGGCGTAATAGTCGCGGGTGTACCAGTTTCCGGCCCCGAGGTCCTTGGCGTAGTCGCCGCCGATTTCCCAGTGCAGCTTGCCGATCTGGGCACCGTAGCCGAAGTTATAA
>CANKEA010000124.1 GCA_947480815.1 Caulobacterales bacterium
CTGCTCAGCCGAGGCATAGACCCCCGCCCCGATCCCCGCGAACATGGCCGCGCCCAGGGCGGTAGTGTCCTGGAAGGCGGCACGGCGCACCGGCAGGTTGGTGATATCGGCCAAGCGCTGGCTGAACCATGCACTGCGGATCATACCGCCATCGCAGCACAGTTGAGCGCCCTGTCCATCTGCCTGAGCCGTAAACGCATGCGGGGCGTCGGCACGCATGGCTTCGATCAGGTCACGGGTTTGCAGGGCACAGGCGTCGAAGGTTGCGGCGCAGATTTCCGCCAGTCCGCTGTCACGCGTCAAGCCCAGGATCGCGCCGCGCGCTGCAGGGTCCCACCAGGGCGCACCCAGGCCGGTGAAGGCTGGAACCACCACCACCCCGTGGCCGGGCCGCGCGCTCATGGCCAAGGCCTCGGCGGCTTTTGGATCACCGGCGACGCCAAGTTCGACACTGAGCCAGTCGATGGCCGCGCCAGCGATAAAGATGGAGCCCTCCAGCGCGTAGCGCGTCTTGCCGTCTAGCCGGGCCGCGACCGTGGTGAGCAGGCGCGACTTTGAGACGGGCGCGGCGTCGCCGGTATTGAGCAGCATGAAGGCACCAGTGCCAAAAGTGGCCTTCATCTGGCCGGGTGCAATACAGCCCTGGCCCATCAGCGAGGCCTGCTGATCGCCCGCCACGCCGCAGATGGGGATCGACCGCCCCAGGATCGCCGGTTCCAGGTTGCCGAACGGCGCGGCGCAGTCCAGCACCTGCGGCAGGCAGGCGACAGGCACATTGAGCAGGTCCAACATGGCCGGCGACCATTCCTGCCTGTGAATATCAAACAGCAGGGTGCGCGAGGCGTTGGTGGCGTCGGTCACGTGGCGCTTGCCGCCGGTGAGGTTCCAGATCAGCCAGCAGTCCATGGTACCGGCCAGCAGCTCGCATCGCGCCGCTGCCGCGCGCGCGCCAGGGATGTTGTCGAGCAACCAGGCAATCTTAGCGCCGGAAAAATAAGGGTCGAGCAGAAGGCCGGTGGCGGCGACGACGGCCGGCTCATGGCCCTGGGCACGCAAGGCCTCGCAGTGGCCAGCGGTGCGGCGGTCTTGCCAGACGATGGCCGGTCCGATGGGTTTTCCGGTCGCCTTGTTCCAGACCACCACAGTCTCGCGCTGGTTGGTGATGCCGATGCCGGCGATTTCGGCGGTGTCCCGGCCCGAGGCCTTCACCGCTTCCTGCAGGACCTCGACGCTGGCCCGCCTGATCTCCTCGGGATCGTGTTCGACCCAGCCATCGGCAGGATAGGTGTTGGTCACGGGCCGAGCGGCTGAGGCCAGAGGCTGGCCTAAGGCGTCAAAAACGATGGCTCGGGTGCTGGTGGTTCCCTGGTCGAGCGCAAGTATCAAGGAATTGGTCATGCGACCTCACTTCATTTGTCTGCAGCTTAAACAACTTTTCATGGCCGCGCCTCACTGTGTGGGCTCGGCGTTCCAGAATTGGGATGCCGCAACTGCTCGAAAGAGGCCGTGCCGTGCGGGCTGCCCAAACTGAAAATATGCTTGCCCTGGCGCAGAGCCGGACTCCCGATGATCGAGAGCGCCTGCTCAACGGGCTGGTTGAACTTTGCACGGCGGCCCAGAACGGATCCGGGCATCTGCCCGTCCACACTCGGCGGGTGGTCGAGGGTCTGTTCATTACCCTGGTTAAACAGGCCGAACATGAGATTCGCGAAAATGTAGCCGAGAAACTGGCCGAGGCGACATGGGCACCGTCGGCCCTGATCAACATCCTCGCGCTGGACGAGATCGAGATCGCCGAGCCGATCATCGCCTACAGCCCAGTGCTGGGTGAGGAAGACCTGCTGCAGATCATGGTGCAGGCGACCCTTGACCATCAGGTGGCTATTGCCCGTCGTCCTCGCCTGACCAGTGGCGTGGTCGACGCCATTCTTGAAACGGGCGATCCGGCAGTGATGGCCGCCCTGGCGTCAAACGATACCGCCGATATCTCCCAAACCGCTCTCAACGCCATGGTCGAACACGCCCGGCGCATCGTTGCCATGCGATCGCCTCTGGCCCGGCATCCACGGCTCTCGTCAGAAATGGCCGTGCGGCTTCACACCTGGGTTGGAGAATCCTTGAAGACCGCCATTGTCGCGCGCTTCCGCCTCGATCCGGTGATGTTAGAAAAGGCCATGGCCGACGCCACCCGCACTGCCGCAGGGTTCGCGCCATCCCCGCCGGTCGAAGCAGAACGCGACGATATGGACCGCGGCCTGGTCGAAAAGCTCAAATCCGCCGGCGAACTCCGCTCGGGCTACCTGCTTCGCGCCTTGCGAGAAGGGCGTTTAAATCTCTTTCTTCACACCCTTGCCAGCCTGGGCGGGTTCGAACTGGCGATCCTGCGCCGGTGCATTGATAGCGACCGGCCCGAACTCCTGGCCCTGGCTTGTGCCGGCGTCAGCATTGACCGCGTTGCCTTCCCCACCATCCTGGCCCTGGTGCGCGAATGGAATCAGCAAAAGCCTGGCGGCGGAGCCGATGGCCTGAATCGCGCCATGGGGGCGTTCGGCCCATTCGACCCGGAAACGGCGCGCGCTGCCTTTAACCAGGCCGCCAACTGAGCCTAGGGCCGCCGGCGGTCAGCTAGAATTTCGGACGCGAAATCAGCCTCAAATTAAGAATTTAAGGGCGTTATGATCGCAAAATCGCGGGGACCTATTGCGAAAAGTGCCCGCGCGCAGCAAGCGCCGTTTGACATCCGCAACGTCGTAAGGACCATGACCAGCCATGGCCGCTGTTGCACGCCCACTGCTGACCCGACTGTCTTTTGACGCCAGCGACCGCCCGGAAGCGCAGGAGGCGCGTGCGCGCCTGGCCGCTGCCTATGGCGACCTGCCCCCCGAGGATGCACAGGTCATTGTCGCCCTCGGCGGCGACGGGTTCATGCTCGAGACGCTGCACGCAAGCCTGGCCTGGGGCAAGCCGATCTACGGCATGAACCGCGGTTCGGTCGGTTTCCTGATGAATGACTATGAGGAAGACGGTCTGCTGGAGCGGATCAACGCTGCCGAGCAAGCGGTTATCCATCCTCTCGCCATGACCGCCATAGATGCGAGCGGGCAATCGCATACGGCCCTGGCCATCAATGAGGTGTCGCTACTGCGCCAGACGCGCCAAACGGCCAAGCTGCGGATCATGATCGACGACAAGGTTCGGATGGGCGAGCTGGTCTGCGATGGGGTGATGGTGGCGACCCCAGCGGGATCGACTGCTTACAACCTCTCTGCCCACGGCCCGATCATTCCGTTCGACGCCAAGGTTCTGGCCCTGACCCCCATAAGCGCCTTCCGCCCACGGCGGTGGCGCGGGGCGCTGCTGTCGCAGGACGCGCGGGTGTGTATCGAGGTGCTGGAGGCCGAGAAGCGCTCAGTCAGCGCCGTGGCCGACAATTTCGAGGTGCGCGACGTTGCCGAGGTCCACATCAGCGAAGACCGCAACCGGCGCCTGGTGATGATGTTCGACGCCGGTCGGAGCCTCGAAGAGCGAATGCTGGCCGAGCAGTTCGTGGTGTAGTCGCGCTGGCGCGCCGGCTGGCGGTTCGAGGCACCGAGCTGGTCCATTTTATCGAGCAGATAGTCACCATCTTGCTTCACCGGCGTAACCGGCTGGGTGAGATACCGCTGCAACATCCGCTCCTGGAACCGTTCCTGATCGCGGGGGCCGCCAGCTCGGAGACTCCATGCTCAAAGAAGGCCATATCCCCGTGCGCCAAGGCGCGCAGCAATAGCGAGGCATTGAGCCGCCCTCGTTCATTCAGATGCGAGGCAAAGCCCCTGACGTCGTCCGATTTTCCCGTCTGGTCTACCAGATCATACGTGGCGCGCCCCTTGGCCCCCGTGGTGATTTCGACCGCCAGCATGGGATGACAGCGCATGAGCGGTCTGCAGGAGCTCGCGTACCTGATCGTTGACCATGTTGATCAGCCGCATGGAATCGCCATCGGCAGGGTGCTGCGGAGGCGCTCTGTATCGCGCGCTCAACGATTCTGCTGATCGATTGAACAGCCATGTGCAATAGGTGGCGCGTTATGGTTAGCGATGCGTCAACATCACCCCTCGCGCGCCTGCCCTGCGGCGAATCGCCCCGGATCAAAGGCATGATCAGCTCGACCGCGCCCCGAGGCCAAAGCCACGATGCGCTCAGCAACCCATGGGGCTAACAGCCAGCCATTGCGGCGCGCTCCGGCGGCCAACAGAACGCCGGGCTTGAGGCTTGCACCAACCAACGGCAAGCCATCCGGCGTGGCTGCCCGCACCGCCGCCGAAGGCGCGAAAGCCGCATCCGCCAGGGCCGGATATAAGGCTGCACCCGAGGCGAGTAATCGCTGGATTTCCGTAAGCTCAATGGCCCGGTCACTGGCGCCTGTCTGCATGGTGGCACCAACGACTGCGCCGCTGAGCGAAGGTGCCACATAGACCCCTGCGCCACGCACCACCGGCCCCTGTAGAGGCCCAGCGGTGCTACGAAGCAACTGGCCCTTGATGGGGATCAGGCAGGCGAGCTCCGGCGCCAGCGAAGCCCCCCAGCGCGTAGCAGCTCCCCAGCCGGTGGCGGCAACTAGGCCGTCGGCTGCGATAACCTCGCCTGTTGACAGCCTAGCCTCGCCTGGTTCGAACCCGACCAAGGACTCCAGTACAATCCGCACGCCCGCATTCCCCGCCGCCGTGATCAAGCAAGCTAGGGCGGTTGGGGCGTCGAGGCGCCAATCCTCGGATGTGAAGACAGCGGGATGGACAGGGTTAAACCCGGGCGAAAGCGCGGCGGCCTGTGAGCCCGTGAGCATGCAATACTCAGCCCCCAGAGCCCCCAACACCGAGGCAATATGTTCGGCGTCGTGGCCCGCCCGCATGGCGCCCGAGCGGTCAAGATCGATACCGGCCTGAGCGGCGAAGTCTGGCCAACGGTCGCGCGCCGCGATCAGTTGGGCGAAGCTGA
>CANKEA010000125.1 GCA_947480815.1 Caulobacterales bacterium
AGATCTCGCCGGTCTATCGCGTTGCTGATCTTCATCGCGGCGCGGGCTGCTGCGGTCTTGAGGCCGGAGAAGGAAAAATCGCAGCCGTCGCGCCCAGCCAAGGATTTGGGCAGGGCAAACCGCTTGGGGTCGCCCCCTTGCGCCGCGCGCTCCAGCGCCGGCCCGCCCGGGAAATCCAGGCCCAGGGCTCTGCCGATCTTGTCAAAGGCCTCGCCGGCCGCATCGTCGAGCGTTGCGCCCAGACGTTTGGCCGCGCCCACACCCTCCACCTCAAGCAACTGGCAATGCCCGCCGCTGACCAGCAAAAGCAGGAAGGGGTAGGGAATGTCGGAATCGAGCCGAGCCGAGACCGCATGGCCCTCTAGATGATTGACCGCGATCAGAGGTTTTCCCGCCGCCAGGGCCATGGCCTTGCCGAACGCCAGCCCGACCATCACCCCACCGATCAGGCCGGGCCCGGCTGTTGACGCGATACCGTCGAGTTCAGAAACCGTGATGCCTGCGTCGGCCAGCGCTCGCCGGGCCGTGCCATCGATCACTTCCACATGCGCCCGCGCCGCCACCTCGGGTGCTACGCCGCCGAATGGCGCATGGGCTTCGGCCTGGCCGCGCACCACTGATGACAGCACGGTCGCCCGTCCGCCGTCCAGCCGCACCACGGCAGCGGCGGTTTCGTCACAGCTGGTTTCCAGGCCGAGGATGGTGAGGGCGTTCATATCGCCTTGTACGACATTGCGAGTGCGCCGCCGCTCCTGTAGCGGGAGGACGTAACATTCGAGGTAACTGTCCCGCCGTGTCCCCGCAACCGCTCATCCGCATTGGTGCCCGTGGCAGTCAGCTGAGCCTGGCCCAGAGCCGGATGATGCAGCTGCGTATTGCTGCAGCGCTTGGTGCCGCAGCGGAGGACGCTGAAGCTGTCGCGCCTCTGGTGGTCATCACCACAAGCGGCGACCGAATTCAGGATCGGCGGCTGCTGGAAATAGGCGGCAAGGGTCTTTTCACCAAGGAAATTGAGGAGGCCCTCAGCGACGGTCGCATCGACTGCGCCATTCATTCGCTGAAGGACGTGCCGGCCGTACTGCCCGACGGCCTGGTCATCGCCGCAATTCCGAAGCGTGAAGACCCGCGCGACGCCCTGATCCTTGGGGCGGGAGTTGTCGCCACGGGCGTGGCCGACCTGCCCAAGGGCGCGCGTCTTGGCACCGCCAGCCTGCGCAGGCAAGCCCAGGCTCTGCATCTGCGTCCAGACCTGGATGTTCAGGTATTGCGCGGCAATGTCGATACGCGCCTGGCCAAGCTGGCCGCTGGCGAGGCCGACGCGATCCTGCTGGCCAATGCGGGCTTGAACCGTATGGGATTGACGGTTTCGCGCCTGCTGCTTGATCCCATCGCCGCCCCGCCGGCACCGGGCCAGGGTGCCCTGGCCGTGGAGACCCGCGTTGGCGACCGCGACCAGCCCTGGGTCGCCGCCCTGCGATGCCCAGACACCACGATCACCGTCGCCGCCGAACGGGGGGCTCTTTGCGCCCTGGAAGGCTCTTGCCGCACGGCCATGGGCGCGCATGCCGTGATCGCAGACGGGGCGCTGAGCCTGGTCATTGAGGCCCTGAGCCCTGATGGTATCCATCGCTGGCGCCGCCAGGGCCAATGCGCCGCCAATGAGGCCGATGCCTGGGCGTTGGGCCTGAAGCTCGGTTACGAGGTTCGCGCCGAGGGCGGCGACCGGCTCGAACTCTGACATGAAGATCTGGGTCACCCGCACCCAGCCCGGTGCCGCGGCCACGGCGGAGCGCCTCAGCGCCCTTGGCCATGAACCGATCGTCGCGCCGCTGCTGGACGTGCGGCGGCTCGATGCGCCGATCGACTTAACCGGCATCGCCGCCATCGCCTTGACCAGCGCCAACGCCGCCGAGGGCCTGTCGGGTGGTGATATCCCGGTCTTCGCTGTTGGCGAGGCCACCGCGCACGCAGCCCTCAGGGCCGGATTTTCCGATGTGCAGTCTGCCTCCGGCGATGTCTACGCCCTGGGACAAAGGATCGCCGCCAGTCTGCCGCCGGGCGCTATGGTGTTGCACCCCTGCGCCGCCGAACGCGCCGGCGATCTGGAGGCACCCCTTGCCAATGCCGGATTGAAGTTACGCCTGCTTCCCGTCTACGAGACCCTTCCCGCGCCAGTCGATGCGGCGATTCTGCGCGCTCTGGCGGGCGCAGACGCGGTCTTGCTGCACTCGCCGAAAGCCGCGCGGATACTGACAGCCTTGCTGCAGAGCCACCCCAGCACGCTCGACCGCGCCTTTTGTCTCTCCCAGGCGGTCGCAGATGCTCTAAAGGGCATTAAAATCGCGAATGTGGCCGTTGCGACCCTTTCCAATGACACGGCGCTGCTTAATCTGGTTTCCCATGACCCTCGCGCCTGACACCGCCGAAATCGCGGCGCCCGATCCGTCCGACTATGGGCGCTCGCGTAAGGCCGCTGGCGCACTGCGGGCGGTCTGGGGCCTGATGCTATTCGGCATGGTCTGCGTGGGGGCCGGCATGGGGATCGCCATCTATGGTGCGCGCTTGCTGCAGGGTTCCCGGGCTGAGCTGCCCGCACCGGTCGTCAGCACCGCCCCCTTAACGCCGGTCGTCGCTCCTGATCCCTTGCCGGGGGCCGCTCCGCCGCCGACCTCAACCGCGGCGGACGTCTCGGCCCTGCAATCCCGTCTTGCCGCACTAGAAACCTTGCAGGCGCGCACCGCAGATGCCTCCGCCGCCGCCCTGACCGCCGCCAACCTCAGCGCCGCCGCTGAGCAGTCGCGGTCGTTCGCGGCTGAGGCCGCCGCCGCCGAGCGGGCCTTGCCGCAATCGGCTGACGTGCGAGCGCTGCGGGTGCTTTCCATACAGGGTGCGCCGAGCCGCGCGGCCCTACAGGCCAGTTTCGCCGCGCCGGCTGCCCGCGCTGTGGCCGCTCGTAACGATCCTGGCCCGGGGGCCGGACTTCCCGCCCGCCTGTTGCGCGTGCTCAATTCCGTCGTTTCGATCCGTCGGGTGGACTCCACGACTGGGACCGGCTTTGACGCCGTCTTGGCCCGTGCAGAGCGGGAGACCGCCGCAGGGGATATCGAAGGCGCGCTGAAATCGCTCTCCGCCCTACCGCCGGGCTCGAGGGCCGTCTTTGCCGACTGGACCGAACAGGCTCAGCGGCGTGCTGAGGTGGACCGTCGCGTTGCCGCCGTGCGCAATACCGCTCTAGCGGACATGGCGCTGGCCTCGCGGATTCAGCCATGATCCGCATTCTGCTGATTATCCTGATTGCCGCCGTTGCCGCTGGGCTTGCGGTGTTGCTGACGGGCGATCCTGGCCACGCCAGCCTGGTCTGGCTGGGGTGGCGCGTCGATATGGCTGCTGCCGCCGCCGTGCTCACCCTGCTATTGGGCGGGCTGATCGGTGCCGCCTTGTGGCGCGGCTTGATCTGGGTGATCGAGGCACCACAGCGCGCAGCACGGGCCAAGGCGGAGAGCCGGCGCCGTCAGGGTCTGTCGGTAGTATCGCGTGGTTTTCTCGCCGCCGCCGGCGGCGACGGCGCTGAGGCGCGCCGTTTGGCGGTCAAGGCCGCCGACCTCCTTGAGGAAGCGCCGGCCTTGGCGCGTGTTCTTGCGGCTCAGGCCGCGGAGGCCGCCGGTGACGCCACGGCTGCTCGTACCGCCTACAATGCCATGCTGGGCTTCCCGGAAATGCGGCTGGCCGGGTTGCGGGGTCTGATGCAGGCGAGTTTCAATGAGGGCGACCGGGTCCAGGCCGTGGCCCATGCCCGCACCGCCTACAACTTGACCAAGACGGCCCCCTGGGCTTGGCGCGCCTTACTCGACGACCGGCTTGAAGCGGGTGACTGGCAGGCGGCGCTGGCCTTAGTCGCCTCGGCTCTGGAGCGAAAGGCGGTTTCACCGATCGTGGCCGAACGCAGCCGGGCTGCCTTGCTGGCTGCGTCGGCAGCGGACAAGGAAACCTCTGCTGTAGCCGATGATCGCGCCCGAGCGTTGGATTTCGCCTTGCAGGCAGTGAAACAGCAACCATCGTTCGCGCCCGGCGCGGTCATGGCTGCACGTCTGCTGGCTATGGAAGGTAAGGCCACCCGCGCGGGCGCGATTATCGAACAGGCCTGGAAGAGCCACCCACATCCGGCGCTATGGCTGGCCTATCGCGACCTTCGCACCCATGAAACCAAGTCGGCTCGCGCCTTGCGTTTGGGTGGTCTCGCTGCGATCAACCCCGATGCTCGCGAGAGCCGCTTTCTGCGCGCTGAGGCCGCCTTGCTCGATGGCGATCTGGCCCGCGCCCGCGCGGCGGTCGCAACCCTTGATATCAATGCGCCCACGGCGCGCGTCGCCGCCTTGATGGCGCGAATCGCCTTTGCCAACCAGGCGGGCGACGAGGCTCGTGCCTGGATTGCCCGCTCAGCCGGGGCACCGCTGGAGCCCGATTGGTCCGACCTCGACCCTGAGGGCCATGCGTTCTCCTATACACGGCAGGACTGGGCCCGGCTGGTTTCAACCTACGGCGAGACGGGCGAGCTGATTCACCCGCGTTTTGAGCGCAGTGAGCGCGCGATGAGTGAACTGCCGCAGCTGCCAGCCGCCTATTACGACTCCGCACCGTTTGTGCGCGCGGTCAGCGCCGCCGCCGTGCCGATTCCTGATGATCCCGGTCCGCCCGATGTTGCGGCCCCAACACCACCGGTATCCAGGTTCCCGGCGTCACGCCGTCGCCGGTCAAGCCAAGCGCTCGTCCCGAAATAGATCTGGAATGGCTTTGAATTAAAGGCACGACGCCAGCGGCCCTCAGGGGTAACGTGCTGGGTCGGCAAAGTCCGGCTTATTCCGGGGATATCCTTCGCTACCCGTTCTCCGGGCGTCGTCTTATGGGGCAAGGGTTTTGGTCTCATCTTCGTTCCTACGTCACTGCGATGAGAC
>CANKEA010000126.1 GCA_947480815.1 Caulobacterales bacterium
CTGTGATCGGCAATATGATCGGCGTGACGGTCAGCACGATCGAACATCTGATGGCGGCTCTATCGGCCTTGAATATCGACAACGCCATTGTCGAGATGGACGGGCCCGAAGCGCCGATTATGGACGGTTCTTCCGAGCCTTTCGTGCGCCTGCTCGACCGCGCTGGCATCAAGCAACAGGACGCCACGCGTCGCTTTATCGAAATTCTGGAGCCAATCGAGGTGGTCCAGGGCGATAAGAGCGCTCGGCTTGTGCCGTGCGATCGTTTCGAGGTGAAGTTCGAGATAGCTTTCGATAGCGCCGCGATCGGTGCCCAGTCGATCGATCTCGCGGTGACCGAACAGAGTTTCCGGGACGAGTTGTCGGATTGCCGCACGTTCGGCTTCCTGGCGGAGGTCGAGGCCTTGCGCGCCATGGGTCTGGCCCGTGGTGGTTCAATGGAAAATGCCGTGGTGATTGATGGTGACCGCATTCTCAATCCTGAGGGTCTGCGTCGCATCGATGAATTCGTTCGTCACAAGGCGCTGGACGCGGTGGGGGACCTCTATGTGCTCGGCGCGCCTTTGCTGGGCCGCTTCGAAGGTCGCTATGCTGGACACGCGCTTAACAACGATCTGGTCCGCGTCCTGCTGGCCGCTCCGCATGCTTGGTGCTACCGTCCGTCCGCCCAGGCGGTAGATCTGGAGCAAGCCGTCTAGGCTTCAATCGAGGCCTAGCCCTGCGCCTTCGCAGCTCGGGCGTTGAAGCCAAAATCGCAAGCGTTCCGCCACCGGTGGCGATTTCTCCTTATTTGCGCCCTACATCGCGTGGTGTAGAAGCCTTGATACAACGGTGCGGGGTCGCCGGCCTGTTTGTTTGCAAGGTGAAGATTTAAGTGCTCGTCTCACGCCGATCTAAACTGATCTTCATCGCCCTGGGTGCGGTCCTGCTGCTTGCGGGTTGTGCTGGCAAGGCGAAGTCCCCGCAAATCGTCTACGAAGAGCGCCCAGTCGAACTGCTCTATTCAACCGGTGCCGACCGGTTGGACCACAAGCAGTGGGAAGATGCGGTGCAGTATTTCCGGGAAGTGGAGCGCCAGCACCCCTATTCGGAATGGTCGCGCCGGGCGATTCTGATGACCGCCTATGCCCACTATCAGTCTAATGCCTATGCCGACGCCATCGGCGACGCCGACCGGTTCTTGGCGCTGTATCCGGGTAATCCTTCTGCGGTCTATGCCTACTACCTCAAGGCCATCTGCGACTTTGAACAGATCGTCGATGTGAACCGCGACCAAGCCTATACCGAGCAGGCTCAATATGCCTTGCGCGAAGTGGTGCAACGTTTCCCAAATACCGAATACGCTCAGGACTCGCGGCTGAAGATCGACATGGTCAGTGACCAATTGGCGGGCAAGGAAATGGCGATCGGTCGTTACTATCTGCGCCAAGGCGACACCCTGGCGGCCGTCGGCCGGTTCCGCAACGTCATCGAAAAGTACCAGACAACCAGCCACACGCCCGAGGCGCTGTACCGACTGGTGGAATCCTATCTGACCCTGGGCCTGTTGGACGAAGCCAAGCGCAACGGTGCGGTCCTTGGCTACAATTTCCCAGGCGAACCCTGGTACAATGACGCCTACAAGCTGCTGACCAGCAACGGACTTCGGCCGGCGGTCGAGCCGCGCACCCCAGGTAGCAAGCAGAACTTCCTCACCCGCCTGACCGCGAACAAGGCGGCGACCCTGGCACCTCCTGGTGAGAAGAAGGCACCCAAGGGCTTCAGTCACGGCATTTTGGGCCTCTAGTCTCGCCTTCAAGGCTTTGAATCTCAGAGATTCTGGGCGATCTTCCACGCCATGTTGATTGGGCTTGGCATCCGCGATGTTGTGCTGATCGAGACCTTGGACCTGTCTATCGGGCCGGGCCTGACGGCTCTCACTGGCGAGACGGGGGCCGGTAAATCCATCATTCTCGACGCACTCGGCCTTGCATTGGGGGCGCGGGCGGACTCCGCCCTGGTGCGCCGCGGCGCGATCCAGGCCAGCGCGGCCGCCATCTTTGCCCTTGCACCAGATCATGCCGTTTGGGCTCTCTTGGACGAAAGGGGGCTAGGCTACGACCCGGCGGAAGATCTCGTGCTGCGACGGGTGTTGGGGGCCGATGGCCGCTCCCGCGCCTTCGTCAATGACCAGCCGACCAGCATCACCACTTTGAAGGAGATCGGCGCGGCGCTGATCGAGGTGCATGGCCGGCATGAGACCGTCGGCCTGCTGGATAGTCGCACGCACCGGCTCTTGCTTGACGCTTTTGGCCGCCTCGATACGGGCACCTGCCAGGCGGCCTGGAGTCGGTGGCGTTCAGCCCGAGAAACGCTGGAAGCTTTACGCGCCGTCGCCGACCGCGCTGCGTCGGATACCGAAGAGCTGACCCGGTGGCTCAGTGAACTGGACCGGCTGGATCCATGCGAGGGCGAAGAAACCGAACTGGCGCAGCAACGGGCCTTACTGGGCGCGGCGGAGAAGGCTCTTGCCGATATCGCGGCGGCGCGTGACGGGCTGAACGGCGATAGTTTGGGCGGACGAATTTCTGGCGCGTTTCGGGCCCTGGAACGGGCGCGCGAGGCCGCGTTAAGGGCCGGAGCAGACACGGAAAGCAGTGTTGTGGCGCGACTCAATGCCGCCTGTGAGGCGGTGGACCGGGCCGGGGTAGAAATTGCAGAGGCTACGGCGGCGATCGATGCCGCCGCCGAGGCGTTCGATGTGCGGCCCGACGCGCTGGAGCAGGCCGAGGAACGGCTGTTCGCCTTGCGCGCCAGGGCTCGCAAGCTTTCGACGACGGTAGCCGCCTTGCCAGGATTGCGGCTCAGCTACGCGGCGGCGTTGGAGGCCGCGCAGGGATCGGGTGAGTCGCTTAAGGCGGCGGAGAAGGCAGCAGACGCAGCCTGGCAGGCCTATCTTGATGCAAGTCTCACCTTGGCTGCCGAACGCCGGGCGGCTGGCGACCGGCTGGCCATGGCGGTGGCGGCGGAGTTGGAACCGCTGAAACTGGCCAGTGCGCGGTTCCGGGTGTCTGTCGAACCGCTCGACGATACGCGCGCGGGGCCATCTGGCATGGACCGAGTGGCCTTCAAGATTTCCACCAACGCCGGCGCGCCGTTCGGCGAACTGGGGCAGATCGCCTCTGGCGGCGAACTGGCGCGGCTGGCGCTGGCGCTGAAGGCCGCCCTGACCGGGCGTGGTGGACCACAGCCGCTGATGATCTTCGACGAGGTGGACCAAGGCGTCGGCGGGGCGGTGGCGGATGCGGTTGGGCTCAGGCTTAAGCAGCTTGCAGCCAGCGCTCAGGTTCTGGTGGTGACCCACAGCCCACAGGTCGCGGCGCGGGCAGAGCAGCAGTGGAAGGTTTCCAAGGCCGGCGACGGATCGGCTGTGTGGACGGCGGTGAGCGTGCTGGTGCCCGCTGAGCGTGAGGAAGAGATCGCTCGCATGTTGTCTGGCGCTCACGTCACCGATGAGGCGCGGGCGGCGGCCAGGGCTTTGATCAGCGCGTGAAGGCCGTCTCCGACCTCAAAGAGCCTCAAGCCGCAGATGAGCTCGCCCAACTGGCGGATGCCCTTGCCGCTCACGACGTGGCCTATCGGGATGCCGCGCCGATCATTTCCGACGCTGAATACGACGTCATGCGTCGGCGCAACGACGAGATTGAAGCACGCTTCCCGCACTTGATACGCGACAATTCCCCTACCCAACGCGTGGGGGCGACGCTGTCCGAGCAGTTTTCGCCCGTCGCGCATGGCACGCCGATGCTGAGCCTTGAGAATGCCTTCTCCCAAGAGGATTCAGCGGACTTTGACTCGAAAATCAGGCGGTTCCTGATGCTGGGCGAGGCAACGGTGGCCTATACTGCCGAGCCGAAGATCGATGGGCTGTCCGCTTCTCTCCGCTACGAGCGCGGTCACTTGGTGCAGGGTGCTACGCGGGGCGATGGGCGGGTCGGCGAGGACGTGACCGCTAATCTTTCCACCCTCGCGGAAATCCCGCAGCGGCTTAGCGGATCGGGCTGGCCGGATCTGATCGAGGTGCGCGGTGAGGTTTATCTCTCCAAGCCCGATTTTTCGGCGATGAATGCCGCGGCCGAGGCTAAGGGTGAGCGCACCTATGCCAACCCGCGAAATGCCGCCGCCGGTTCGCTGCGCCAGATCGACCCGACCATCACGGCCCAGCGCCCGCTGCGGTTTTTCGCCTATGCTTGGGGTCAGGTCAGCGCGCCATTCGCGAACAGCCAATGGCAAGCCCTGGCCAGGTTGTCGGAATGGGGATTCCAAGTGACGTCGCAATCGTGTCGCGTTCAGGGCGTGGAGGGCCTACTGGAGGCCTATCGCGCGTTCGAAGTACTGCGGCCCATCTTGAACTTCGACATAGACGGGGTGGTTTTCAAGGTCGACCGGCTGGATTGGCAGGACCGGCTAGGGTTTGTGTCACGCAGCCCGCGTTGGGGCATCGCCCGCAAGTTCCCAGCGCAGCAGGCCCGCACCAAACTGGAGGCCATCGACCTGCAGGTCGGCCGCACCGGGGCGGTGACGCCGGTGGCGCGGCTGGACCCGGTCACGGTCGGCGGTGTCGTGGTGACCAACGCAACCCTGCACAACGGCGACGAGATCGCGCGCAAAGACATCCGCATCGGCGATACGGTGGTGGTGCAGCGCGCTGGTGACGTGATCCCGCAAGTGGTGGAAGTGGTCGATCCAGATCGGCCCGGGCGTTCCGCACCTTACGTGTTCCCGCACATCTGTCCGTGTCCCCTCGAGACGCCCCTGGCGCGCGAGACCACAGCGGCGGGGGCCGAGACGGTCGTGCAGCGCTGCACCGGCGAATTCGCCTGCCCATTCCAGCGCATCGAGCATCTC
>CANKEA010000127.1 GCA_947480815.1 Caulobacterales bacterium
CGGCTCCATGGCCATGATCAAGGACACCGCAGCCCTACTGGAAACCCACGGCATGAAGGAAGGCTCTAACGCAGAGCCGGGCGACTTCGTGCTGGAACGCGCGTTCGTCGGCTAGTTCGCCACAGCGAGGGCAGACTTAAGCCGCCCGCGCCGACAGGCGCGCACAGAAGGCGCAGGAGCGACTACGCACGATATCCATTACACGCGCACCCGACACGGGCACGGCTGTAAGAGGCCATCTGGGAGCGCGACCTGATGCTGGATGATCTTCTGGAGCGGACCGCCGCCGCTGTCGCCAGCGGCGGCCCCTGCGGATCAGTCCGCTAGCGCGGCAGACTAGGGGTAGGGACAGCCGGTAGTGGTGGGTATGTGGCGCTATGCGCAGCAGACCATCGAACATCGGCGCTTGCAGCACCACAAAATCGTCGCCTAAATATCAACCACGGATGAGGCCAACTCTCCGCTAAATCCGAACGCCGCCTGTCTCAAATGTTTTGACGACGTACACCTGGCGTCGTCAGCGCCCGCAAGGCCGTTTGACGGTTACGGGGCATCATGTGGCATCCGTTGTTTATCTGTACTAGATGCAGTGGCGAGCCTGAGCTCTATATCTCTCGGCCGACCTCCTCCCACCGTTTCGAGCCCAGATGACCGAAAAAGCCTTCATCCGCGTGCGTGGTGCCCGCGAGCACAATCTCAAGGACGTCAGCGTCGATATACCGCGCGGGGAGCTGGTGGTGATCACTGGCCTATCGGGGTCGGGCAAGAGCTCGCTCGCCTTCGACACCATCTACGCGGAAGGTCAGCGGCGCTATGTCGAAAGCCTTTCGGCCTATGCGCGTCAATTCCTGGAACTCATGAGCAAGCCGGACGTCGATCTGATCGACGGCCTGTCGCCAGCCATTTCCATCGAACAGAAGACAACCAGCAAGAACCCGCGCTCCACCGTCGGCACGGTGACCGAGATCCACGATTACATGCGTCTGCTTTGGGCGCGGGTGGGCGTGCCGCACTCGCCCACCACGGGCCTGCCCATTGAAAGCCAGACCGTCAGCCAGATGGTCGACAAGCTGAGCGCCCTGCCCGACGGCGAGCGGCTCTATCTGCTCGCCCCCGTGGTGCGCGACCGCAAGGGCGAGTACCGCAAGGAAATCGCTGAATGGCAAAAGGCTGGGTTTCAGCGCCTGAAAGTCGACGGGGCCTACTATCCGATCGAAGACGCTCCGGTCCTCGACAAGAAGTACAAGCATGACATCGACGTGGTGGTCGACCGGCTGGTGACAAAAGCCGGTATGGAGGCGCGCTACGCCGAGAGCCTTGAGACCGCCCTCCGCCTCGCCGACGGTCTGGCAGTGGCGGAATGGGCCAGCGCGCCTGAGGGCGAGCCACCGCGCCAGTTGCTGTTTTCTGAGCGCTTCGCCTGCCCGGTCAGTGGCTTCACCATCAGCGAAATCGAGCCGCGGCTTTTCTCATTCAACAACCCGGCCGGAGCCTGCCCGGCCTGCGACGGTCTGGGCCTGAAGCTCAAGTTTGACGTCGACAAGGTCGTGCCCGACAAGGATAAAAGCCTGCACAAGGGCGCGATTGCTCCCTGGGCACGCGGCCCCTCGCCGCTTTACACCCAGACCCTACAGGCCCTGAGCGGCCACTTCGGCTTCTCGATGGACAAGCCCTGGCGCGATCTGGACCCGGCTGCGCGCGAGATCGTGCTGCAGGGCTCGGGAACCGAGAAGATCAAGTTCGTCTATGACGACAATGCCCGCAAATACGAGGTCTCCAAGGCTTTCGAAGGCGTGATGCCGAACCTGGAGCGGCGCTGGCGTGAAACCGATAGCGCCTGGGTGCGTGAGGAACTTGGCCGCTATCAATCCGACAACCCCTGCGAAGTCTGCGGCGGCGCGCGCCTTCGTCCCGAAGCCCTGGCTGTGAAGATCGACGGCCTTTCGATTGCCCAAGCCTCCAGCCTATCAATCCGCCCAGCGCGCGACTGGTTCACGGCGTTGGAAAGCCGCCTGACCGGCAAGCAGATCGAGATCGCCCGCCGTATCCTAAAGGAAATCAACGACCGCCTGCGGTTCCTGGTCGATGTGGGCCTGGACTATCTGAACCTCTCGCGCGCTTCAGGCACCTTGAGCGGCGGCGAAAGCCAGCGCATCCGCCTGGCCAGCCAGATCGGCAGCGGCCTGACCGGGGTTCTCTATGTGCTCGACGAACCATCGATCGGCCTACATCAGCGCGACAACACCCGCCTGCTGGAGTCCCTGCGCGGCTTGAGGGATCTGGGTAATTCTGTGCTCGTCGTCGAGCATGACGAAGAAGCGATCCTCACCGCTGACTATGTGATCGACATGGGACCCGCCGCCGGGGTTCACGGCGGCCATGTGGTTGCCGAGGGCACACCGGCCGACATCATGGCCAATCCCGCCAGCCTGACTGGCCAGTATCTATCGGGCGGCAAGGCCATCGATATCCCGGCGCAGCGTCGGCCAATCAGCAAGAAGAACGTGCTGCGGATCAGCGGCGCCACTGGCAACAACTTGAAATCCGTTACCGGCGAAATTCCCGTCGGCGCGTTCACCTGCGTCACCGGCGTCAGCGGCGGCGGCAAGTCCACCGTCACCCTCGAGACCCTGTACAAGGCCGCGGCCCGACGTATGAACAACGCATCAGACGCCCCCGCCGCCCATGATCGCATCGAAGGTCTGGAGCATTTCGACAAGGTCATCGATATCGACCAGAGCCCGATCGGGCGCACGCCACGTTCGAACCCGGCCACCTACACCGGTGCCTTTCAACCGATCCGCGACTGGTTCGCCCAGTTGCCAGAGAGCAAGGCGCGCGGTTATGGCCCCGGTCGCTTCAGTTTCAACGTCAAGGGTGGACGCTGCGAGGCATGTCAGGGCGACGGCCTAATCAAGATCGAGATGCACTTCCTGCCCGACGTTTACGTCACCTGCGACGCCTGTAAGGGCCAGCGCTACAACCGCGAGACGCTAGAGGTGATGTTCAAGGGCAAGTCGATTGCCCAGATCCTGGACATGACGGTCGAGGAGGCGGCGGACTTCTTCAAGGCCGTGCCCTCCGTGCGCGACAAGATGGATACGCTCAAGCGCGTTGGTCTTGGCTATGTGAAAGTCGGACAGAGCGCGACGACCCTATCTGGCGGCGAGGCCCAGCGGGTCAAACTCTCCAAGGAGCTCTCCAAGCGCGCCACCGGCCGCACCCTCTATATCCTGGACGAGCCGACCACCGGCCTGCATTTCGAGGATGTGCACCGCCTGCTGGAGGTCCTGCATGAACTGGTGGACCAGGGTAACACCATGGTGGTGATCGAGCACAACCTCGATGTGGTAAAAACCGCCGACTGGATCTTGGACTTCGGCCCCGAGGGCGGCGACGGCGGCGGCGAAATCGTGGCGGTGGGAACGCCAGAGCAGGTCGCCGCTGAGGCCAAGAGCTGGACCGGAAAATACCTCGCCGACGCGCTCAAGCGCGGCGCCGACCACGCCGTCAAGCTGCGCAATAAGCGGGAATAACCTCCACAGTCATCCCGGCCGGAGCGCAGCGGAGCGCCGGGACCCAGGGGCGGTGCGCTGCAAATTCTGGGTCCCGGATCGGCGCGATGGGTTATGGAGCGGGTGACGGATCGCCAGGGCGTGCTATCTAGCCCCTATGCCTATCGTCGCCGCATTGCTGCTCAACCTCCACGCCGCCGGGGCCCTAGTCTGGACCGGGGTTACCTTCTTTATGAGCCGGCAGGAAAAGACCGACGCAAAGACCCTGGCCATTCAGATGATCGCTGCCGTGATCGCCGTGGCCACCGGCGGACGGCTTTGGATGCTGCTGCACTGGGGTGGCCATTCACCGATGGAAACTGTGCTGAAGATCGGTGCCGGGCTTAGCCTCGTCTCGCTCGCCGCTCAGGTCTTGCTCGTCCACTGGCGCCGCCGCGTGAACCAGGCCACCATCGTTCTGCTCGCCGTAGCCCTGGTCGCCATGCTGATCGGCCATCAGATGGCGGCGGGGCACGCTTGAGCCCGGCCATCGTTTGGCTGCGGCGTGACCTAAGACTCGCCGACAATCCCGCCTTACTGGCCGCCGCAGAGGGCGGGCGACCGCTGATCGCGCTCTATATACTGGAAGAGGGCCTGGGCGGGGCCAGCCGCTGGTGGCTGCATCATAGCCTAGGCGCCCTTGCCCACGATCTGCGCGAATGCGGCGGTACCCTGACCCTGGCGCGTGGCCGACCCGAGGCGGTGTTGTCTAAGCTAATCGAAGAGACCGGTGCCGGGGCAGTCTATTGGAACCGGCTCTACGAGCCTGCCGCGATCGCGCGTGACAAGGCGCTTAAGGCGCAACTTCGGTCCCAGGGCGTGGACGCGCACAGTTTCAATGCCGCCCTGCTGCACGAGCCATGGGCGGTCGCCACCCAGGCGGGCGGGCCGTTCAAGGTGTTCACCCCGTTTTGGCGCGCCTGCCGCCAGCGACCGGTGGCTACTCCGGCCGAGCCCGCGCCTGCCGCCATCAATGGCCTGACGGTTTCGGGCGATACCCTGGCCGACTGGAGCCTGTTGCCGAAAGCGCCGGACTGGTCGGCAGGCTTTGGCGGTTGGAATCCGGGCGAGGCCGGGGCGCAGGCAGCCCTGGAACTTTTCCTCGACCATGCGGTGAAGCATTACGCCCAGGCGCGCGACCGGCCTGGCGTTGCCGGAACATCCCGCCTGGCACCGCACCTGCATTTCGGCGAGATCGGCCCGCGCCAGGTGTGGAGCGCGGTCGCGGCGCTCGGCGGCGAAGGCCAGGGAGCCACGGTGTTCGAGAGCGAACTGGGCTGGCGAGAGTTTTGCCACCACGTATTGTTCCACTTCCCGGC
>CANKEA010000128.1 GCA_947480815.1 Caulobacterales bacterium
AAGGTCGGCCAGCTTTCGGGCGGCGAGCGCAACCGCGTCCATCTTGCCAAGATGCTGAAGTCGGGCGCCAACGTGCTGCTGCTCGACGAACCGACCAACGACCTTGACGTGGATACACTGCGCGCGTTGGAAGAGGCGCTGGAGGAATTCGCCGGCTGCGCCGTGGTGATCTCCCACGACCGCTGGTTCCTCGATCGTCTTGCGACCCACATTCTGTCGTTCGAAGGCGACAGCCATGTCGAATGGTTCGAAGGGAACTTCGAGGCCTATGAAGAAGACAAGAAGCGTCGCCTAGGCGTGGACAGTCTGATTCCGCACCGGATCAAATTCCAGAAGTTCGCGCGCTAGAGCCTTTTTAAGCGACTAACCGTGTTGAGGGTCGAGAACGACGAGCTGGGCAGGCTATTGGCTGCGCCGAAGCCGCCTAGACGACTCTAAGTGGGTGTCTCCGCGCGCTGTGTCTTCGAGCCGGACTCTGACAGCACTTTCGAGGGCAAGTGTCGTTTGTCGCCGATCGGGCTCTGGACAAATCGCATAAAGATATCTTTATATATGGTATGACGCTTTCGGCGATCCGAACGATTGAGGTGCTGCGCGCGGCCGGTGAGGCCAGCCGTCTGCGCATTCTTGCCCTGCTGTCGTTCGATGAGCTGTCGGTGCTGGAACTGTGCCGCATCCTCGACCAGAGCCAGCCGCGCGTCTCGCGCCATCTCAAGCTGTTGGCCGACGCCGGGCTGGTAGAGCGTTTCCCCGATGGGGCCTGGGTGTTCTATCGCCTGGCCATTGGTTCGAACGAGCGCGCCCTCGCCGATCAGGTTCTGGACGCCCTGGACAATGCCGATCCGATCCTGGTGCGTGATCGCCAGCGCCTAGCGGCTGTACATGGCGAACGCGCCACCGCCGCCTCGGCCTACTTTGCCCGCAACGCCGACCATTGGGACCAGATTCGCTCGCTCTACGTTGCCGAGGCCGATGTTGAGCAAGCCATTCTGGCGGTTGCCGGGCCGGGTCCGCATCATACCATGGTCGACCTTGGCGCTGGCACGGGCCGTATGCTGCTGCTGCTGGGCCGCTCTGCTGAGCGGGCCCTGGGGTTGGACCTATCGCAGCAGATGCTCAACATCGCGCGCGCTGAGACCGAGAAGGCCGGCTTGGCCCAGTGCGAACTGCGCCATGGCGACATCTTCGACACCCGCCTGGGCGATGGCTGCGCGGATCTGGTGACGGTCCATCAAGTGCTGCACTACCTGACCGATCCGGCCGCCGCAGTGTTTGAGGCTGCGCGTCTGACCGCGCCGGGCGGACGGCTGATTATCGTCGACTTTGCCCCACACGGGTTGGAGTTCCTGCGCGAGGCGCACCAGCATCGTCGGCTTGGCTTCTCCGACGACGATGTTTTGGGCTGGTTGACCGCTGCAGGCCTTTCGCCACCCATGCCGGTTACCCTGGCACCCACTAAGGTCGGCGGATTGACGGTGAAGATCTGGGCCGGTCTGCGGCTGGCGCAGCGCAACGGTCATCGGAGCGCCGGATGACGCTCCCCATGTTCATTGGCGATAACCGGGGCCTGATTGCGCGCGCGGCCTCGCCCGCAATCCTTGCGCCGCGTGTGTCGTTCGAATTCTTTCCGCCCAAGACGCCGGAGATGGAAGCGACCCTGTGGCAGGCAATCCGCCGGTTGGAGCCGCTCAATCCTGCCTTCGTTTCGGTGACCTATGGTGCCGGCGGTGGCACCCGTGAACGCACTCACCGCACGGTCAAGCGCATCCTTGACGAAACGAGCCTTCAGCCTGCCGCCCACCTGACCTGTGTCGGTGCGGCCCGCCAGGACGTCGATGCTGTGATTGCCGACTATTGGACCGCGGGCGTGCGCAATATCGTTGCCCTGCGTGGCGATCCGCCGGGTGGCGTGGGCGGGGCCTATGCGCCGCGCGCCGATGGTTATGCCAGCGCCACCGAACTGACGGCCGCCATCCACCGCATCGCTCCGTTTGAGGTCATGGTCGGGGTCTATCCCGAGAAACATCCTGAGAGCCCGAGTCTCGACCACGATATTGATGTGCTGAAGGCCAAGATCGACGCAGGGGCCAAGGTTGGTATTAGCCAGTTCTTCTTCGACATCGACGCCTTCCTTCGCTTCCACGAGCGGGTGCGCAAGGCGGGGGTGACCATCCCGATCGTGCCAGGGATCATGCCGGTGACCAATTTCAAGGGCCTCGTGAAGATGGCTGCGGCCTGTGAAGCGGCCGTTCCGGCATGGCTGGCACACCTGTTCGAGGGCCTGGATGACGACGCCGAAACCCGCCGCTTGCTGGCGGGGGCCGTGGCCGTGGAACTCTGCGCCAAGCTCAAGGGTGAAGGATTCGACAACTTCCATTTCTACACCCTGAACCGGGCCGACTTGGTTTATGCGATCTGCCTCGTGCTGGGCTTGCGAGAGTTTGCGGTATGAGGGCAGCGACGCCGCATGACGATCTTGACCGGGGGAGCCCGATGACTCGTACGGTCTGCTTGGCTGGCGTTTTGATTGCCCTGCTGGCTGCGCCAACGGTCGCACAGACTCCGGCCTGGTCGACGCCGACCAAGCCCTTCAAAGTCATCGACAATACCTACTACGTTAGCACCCAGGGCATCGCTTCCTATCTGATCGCCACGCCGGAAGGCGATATCCTGATCGACGTCGGCCTACCTCAGAACGCCGCCCTGGTAGAGGCCAATATCAAGAGCCTGGGCCGCCGGCTCACGGACGTGAAGTTCATCTTGGCCAGTCACGGCCACTTCGATCACGCTGGCGGTCTGGCAAAGTTGAAAGCCGACACCGGCGCCGTTGTGGTCGCGGGCATTGGCGAACGCTACGCTTTGCAGAAGGGCGTCTATGTAGGTTCCGAATCCGACAAACAGTTAGACTTCCCGCCGGTTACCCTCGATGGCGAGATCGCGGACGGGCAAGTCATCAGCCTTGGCGGCGCGCACCTTACCGCGCACCTCACACCGGGCCACACCAAGGGCTGCACCACCTGGACCTGGCCGGTGAAAGACGCCGACGGCAGCGCCCATACCGCGATCTATTTCTGTAGCGGCAGCGTGGCCGCCAATCGCCTGGTTCCTGAGCAGTACCCCGGCATCGTCGCCGACTATAGGGCGACCTTCCCTAAGGCCAGGGCGTTACAGGGCGACGTGTTCCTGGCACCGCATACCGAGTTCTTCGAAATGGAGGCCAAGCGCGCCAAGCTTGCGAAACCTGGCCCCAATCCCTTCATCGACCGTGCCGGCTACCTGAAGCTGCTGAACGACCAACAGGCGGCGTTCGAGTCCGCCCTGGCGGCAGCGCAGGCAAAGGCCAAAAATCAGGCTATGCCATGACCAGCCGCGCCGAGCGTATTGCCGCCCTCAAGGCCGCGTCGAAAGAGCGCGTGCTCGTGCTCGACGGCTCCTGGGGCGTGATGATCCAGAAGTGTGGGCTTGATGAGCACGACTTCCGTGGTGAGCGCTTCAAGGATGTGCCTGGCCAGCTGAAGGGCAACAACGATATTCTGTGCGTGACGCGGCCCGACATCATCGCCGATCTGCACGACCAGTATTTCGCTGCGGGTGCCGATATCAGCGAAACCAACACCTTCAGCTCGACCGTGATCGCCCAAGATGACTATCACCTCGACGCGGCCGCCGTGCGCGAGATCAACTTGGCGGGTGCCCGGCTGGCGCGGGAGGCGGCGGACCGCTGGACGGCAAAGGAGCCGATGAAGCCTCGCTTCGCTGCCGGTTCAATTGGGCCGCTCAACAAGATGCTGTCGATGAGTTCGGACGTGAACGATCCGGGCGCGCGGCTGGTAACCTTCGACCAGGTCTATGAGGCCTACCGTCAGCAGATTGCCGCCCTGCACGAGGGCGGGGTGGACCTATTCCTGATCGAGACCATCACAGACACCCTGAACTGCAAGGCTGCGATCAAGACGATCCTCGATCTGCAAGATGAGGGCTACGAGCCGCTGCCAATCTGGATTTCTGGCACCATTACCGACCGCTCGGGCCGCACCCTGAGTGGCCAGACGGCTGAGGCGTTTTGGAACAGTGTCAAACATGCCAAGCCCCTCGCCATTGGCTTCAACTGCGCCCTGGGCGCGGACCTGATGCGGCCGCACATCGCCGAGCTGTCGCGCATCGCTGATACCTTGGTGGCTGCCTATCCCAACGCGGGTCTGCCCAATGCCTTTGGTGAATACGACGAGCAGCCGCATCAGACCGCGCACGAATTGCATCAATGGGCCGCCGACGGCATCGTCAACATCGTTGGCGGCTGCTGTGGAACCACGCCAGACCATATTCGCCATGTGGCCGCGGAGGTGATCGGCCTCACCCCAAGAGCCATCCCTGAACGCCCCCAGGCCCTGCGCCTGTCCGGGCTGGAGCCGTTCGAACTGGCATGAAGTCTCCTGCAAATCTCTTGACCGCGGTCGAGACCGAGATGGTCCGCGATATGCGCAGCCGCCTAAACCGCCGCGCCATCAGCGACGCCGCCGCCCTGTCGTTGGGCGGGGCATTCCTGCAGGTCTGCACCCGGGTCGACATAGCGCCCGAAGCCGGCACTAAGGGCGTTGATCTTACCCCGCATCTCATTGCGCGGTCGGCTGACAGCGCCGACATGGCGACCCTGCGCCAGCTGGCCTTTGCGCTGTTCAAGGCGCGGCAGGATGCGCCAAAAACCTGGAACGCCGTCGTCGCCGCCGGGGCACCGCAGGCGATCTTGAGCCGACGACTGGTGCTTGGCGGTAAGGAACAGCCGGTTGGCGAGGGGAACCAGCCATGAG
>CANKEA010000129.1 GCA_947480815.1 Caulobacterales bacterium
ATCGGCCTAGGGACTGCGCTATCCCGCCTCCTCCGCCGTGCGCGGACAGCCCGGCGATTGCCTGGTGGGGACTGGTGTAATGGTAACACAGCGGTTTTTGGTACCGTCGTTCTAGGTTCGAGTCCTAGTTCCCCAGCCAAGCGCTATTTGGGCGCGACCCCGAGTTCAGACTCGGTCAGACTGATTTACCGCTTCCACCCTCGCGCCACCGCGAAGATCGCGAAGGCGTAGTCCATGGCGATTTCCTTCAGGAATTCGAACCGGCCCGAGGCCCCGCCGTGCCCGGCGTCGAGATTAAGCTTCAACAGCACCGGCGCATCGCTTGTGGTGGCGGCGCGCAGGGCGGCTACCCATTTTGTTGGCTCCCAATAGGTCACGCGTGGGTCGGACAGCCCGCCAGTGGCTAGAACCGCCGGATAGGGCTGGGCGGCGACATTGTCATACGGGCTGTAGGCGGCGATTCGGTCATAGGCGGCCGGGTCGGTGATGGGGTCGCCCCATTCGGGCCATTCCGGCGGCGTGAGCGGCAGATCAAGGTCACTCATGGTGTTGAGGACATCCACAAACGGCACCGCGGCGATGATTCCCGCCCACAGATCGGGCCGCAGGTTGGCGATCGCCCCCATCAGCATGCCGCCGGCAGAGCCGCCGTAGGCCACAATCTTATCTGCGGCGCAGAACCGCTGGGCGATCATGTGCTCGGCGCAGGCGATGAAGTCGGTAAAGGTATTGGTCTTCTTCTCCTTGCGGCCGTCCATGAACCAGCCCCAACCCTTTTCGGAGCCGCCACGCACGCACGCCGTGGCCCAGACCCAGCCGCGGTCAACCAGCGACAGATTGCGGATCGAAAAGCCGGGCTCGTTGGCGTGGCCATAGGCGCCGTAGCCGTAAAGCAGCATGGGCGCAGACCCATCTAGCGGCGTATCCCGTCGTGCCAGCAGGAAGATCGGGATGGTATCCCCATCGGCCGCCACGGCGTCGAGCCGCCGGGTAACATATTGCGCCGGATCATGGCCGCTGGGGATGTCTTGGGTCTTGCGCAATGCGCGTTCGCGCGTCTCCAGGTCGTAGTCGTACCAGCGGCGCGGGGTGGTCATCGACTGATAGACGAAGCGCACGGCGGTGGTGTCGTATTCATAGCCGCCGTCGAGCGACAGGGCGTAGGCCTCTTCCTCGAAATTAATCTGATGTTCGCTCAGGTCGGCGCGCCGGGTGATGACGATGCGGCTCAGCGCCTCTACCCGCTCCAGCCGCACGAAATGGTCGCGTAAGGCCATCATGCCAGTGATCAGCCGTCCCGGTTGCGCTGTTATCCAGTCGCGCCAGAAGGGTCGCTGGGTTGCGGTCTCGTCGGCCCAGACCAGTTTGAAGTCGATGGCCCCATCGGCATTCGTGCGCACCACGAAACGCCCGTCCCAGTGTTCCACTTCATACCGCAGACCGGTCTCTCGTCGGCTGAACACCACTGGCACCGCCGTGGGGTCGGCCGCCGGGATCAGCAAGGCCTCGCTGGTTTCTTGGTTGCCGCAGCAGATAACGATAAAGGCCCGCGACTGGGTCGCATCGATCCCGATAAAGAAACCCTCGTCTTGTTCTTGGTAAATCAGCGTATCGTCAGCCGGGCCGCCGCGCGCCGGGCGGCGGAATATTTTCGAGGGGCGGCCCTCGTCATCACGCCAGACCCAGAACAAATACTGGCTATCCGGCGACCAGCAGAAATCGCCGGCTGCACTGGTGGCCGGTCCGGGCAGGACCTCGCCTGTGGCTAGGTCCTTCACCACGATCTCGTAGACTTCCGATCCCTGGGCATCCACCGCATAGGCATAGAGCGCATGGTCGGGCGAATGTTGCGCCAAGCCGATCTGGTAGAAGGCCAAGCCTTCCGCGGCGCGGGGCTGGTCGAGCAGAATTTCCTCAGTGCCCTCGGTCCCGCGTGGTCTGCGGCAGCTTAGCGGATGCTGGGCCCCGGTTTCGAAGCGCGAATAGTAGTCGTAGGGCCCGTCGGGGGCGGGGATTGAGCTCTCGTCCTCCTTCAGCCGGCCCTTCATCTCGGCGAAGAGCAGGTCCTGTAATGGTTTTGTCTTGCCCAGTACGCTCTCTGTATAGGCGTTCTCAGCCTCCAGGTGGCTTCGGATGGCCGGGTCCAGCGCCGTTGGGTCGCGCAGCACGGCGCGCCAGTTCGGGTCCTTCATCCAGGCATAGTCGTCTATGCGTGTCCGGCCCAATTGGGTGATCGCGCGCGGTTCGCGGTGGGCGGTGGGGGGCGATAGCTTGGTCATACCTTCCTCCTAGCGCTGGCTTTCGCCGGCGTCATCCCGCTCGATTTCGTCGTCACGCCCGGCAACGCCGGGTTAACGCCGGCGTGGTTTGATCCACGCCCATTAGCGAACAAGCTTTTTCGTCGCGCAGGTCCTGGAAGGGCCCCTCGCCGCTCTGGTCGAGTTGCGTTCCCGTACCGCCTTGCTCAAGCGCCTGACCGACGTGGTCTGCCTGCCCGCCAGCCGTATCAACCATTTCGAGCGGGCCATGCCGCCGATTTGCTGATCGAGATGCTGCCCCAGGCCAGTGGTGAGGCGCGCGGCCGCATTGCTCGCCGGCTGGCGACGCTCAGCGAACTGCCCAGCACCCTGACCCGTCTACTGCTACGCGACGAGATCGAGATTGCGCGGCCGCTACTCGAAGGCTGCTTAAACCTTTCCGACGCCGATCTGGTCGACTGTATTGGCCGGGCCACGCCGGACCACTGGCGTCTGGCCGCCGCACGGCGCGGGCTTTCCGAACTAGTCTCTGAATCGATTGTCGCCACCGGCGATGTACCGACCATCGAGATCCTGTTGTGTAATGACTCCGCCAAGATCAGCGCGCCAGCTGTCGAGGTGATGGTGGCCTACACGCGCGAACATCCCCGCTTGGTGCTCTTGCTGCTGTGCCGCAACGAACTGCGCCCCAGCCATGCCTCTGTGATGTTCTGGTGGTGCGGTGCTTATGAGCGCAAATTGATCTTGCAGAGGTTCGCCGTCACCCGTGAGGTACTGCAGGATGCGGTCACGGACGTTTTCCCCATGGCTGCTGCGGAAAATTTGCAGGATCCGTTGTCTCGCAAGGGTTTGCAGTTCATCGAGCCCCGTCAGCGTAACCGCGCCGCCTTGGAGCGCAGCGCTTTCAACAGTCTTGACGAGGCCGTGGCCGGAGCGGTCTCGGGGCTGACCCGTGAGTTGGCCCAAGAGATATCATACCTGTCTGGTCTTAAATCGACGACCGGGGCCAAGATTTTCACCGATCCGGGCGGCGAAGGCATTGCGGTGCTGTGCAAGGCCGCAGGCCTGCCAAAGGCTGCAATCCGTGCGCTCTGGCGTGGGCTGCGGCGACCTGAAGTTAATGATACTGGCCACCTTGCCCCGGCTCTGATGCGGGCCATCCGCGACGGAGACGAAGATGCCATAAACGATCATTCCACGCCGCAGCGTACAGCTATGTTGGCCTTGTCGAGGGAATTTGGCCGCTAATGCTGCTGAATAAGTGCGATTGACGCACGAAACCCTAGGCTGCCGTTTTCATAATAGAACAAGCAGAAAAATTGAGATCTGCAGACAATTCGAAACAAATTCGGCCCCTTGGGGTGTTGCTCGCCTCTGCTAATATCTATAAACTCTCCTTCGAGTGAAGATAAGACCTGTTTTCGCTTACAAAATCTCAAATAAATGAAACGGACCGGCCCAATGGAAGAAAAATCTTCAATCGTTGATATGACGACAGACATTGTCGCTGCCTACGTTGGTAATAACGTCGTTTCGATTGCCGATCTTCCGGCCTTGATTCAAAGCATTCATCGCGCTCTGACGGGCGTGGTCGCCGGCGGCGAGGTGAAGGAAGTCGCGCCTAAGGAGCCCGCAGTGCCCTTGAAGCGTTCGATTACGCCGGATTTCCTCATCTGCCTTGAGGATGGTCGAAAATTCAAATCGCTGAAGCGCCATCTGCGCACCAAGTATAACATGTCGCCGGAAGACTACCGGGCAAAGTGGGGTCTGCCGAAAGAATATCCGATGGTCGCCCCCAACTATGCCCGCGCCCGCTCCGATCTCGCCAAGCAGATGGGTCTTGGCCAGGGCGGTCGTAAGGCGGCGCGCAAGCGCTAGTCACGACTCCAGAATTGCAAAATTCCCGCTGGCTCCCCGCCGGCGGGCATTTTCTTTTGCGGCGCCCAAATCCGCTTGAAAACGGGCCTGTAGCGCATCGCTCCAGCAAATTTCAGCCGCGTTAACCCTTTTCCGCTTGCTGCGAATTCGGCCAGTGGGCGATAATTAATTCGACGTGATTCCAAGGGGTTCTTAAGGAATCTAAACATGGGGCAATTGGGGGTTTCTGCCGTGGCTACGCGTGCGCACGAAGAGGTCTTCGGCTATTGGGCGTCGCTGCGCCCAAATGCGCGCCTGCCCTCCCGCGAGGATCTCAATCCGTTCCGGCTCAAACGCCTACTGCCGACCATCAGCCTGATCGATTTCGACAATAACGGCCAGTATCGCCTGCGCCTGGCCGGCACGGGGCTTTATTCCGTGTATGGCCGCGAAATCACCGGTTGTACCCTTGATGACGTTTATTCAGGCCCGGCCTCGAAATACTGGCGTGAGCAGCTGGACAAGGTCATCGCTGAGCGGCGGCCGCTGGTCGGTTGCCACAACCTTGGCTGGCGCGGCTCGCCACATATGTCGATCCTTTGGCAACGCCTGCCCTTGGCTCGCAATGGGCGGGATGTCGA